>JBQTIW010000044.1:0-11991 GCA_052387735.1 Gemmatimonadaceae bacterium | reverse complement strand
TCGTTGCTGCAGGGCGGTAGACCGGCGGAGGAGGGCAGGTTCCCCGCGAACTACACCTCAACCCCCAACCAAAAGGACGTTTGTCTGCGCCCCACGTAGGACCGCAACGTGGCCCCGGGTGGTCGATCTTCCCCGGGCTCCGACGGATCGGGAGTGGGAGCAGTTGATTTCCGAGTTCAGGACGACGTTCGGGGCGCAGGGCGTCGCGACGACTTCCGGCGGGCTCCGTGAATGGTCTAACGGCAACCTCCACATCTGCGTCGAGCCGACCGAACGTGGTGAACAGCTCCGTCTCGCCACGCTCAAGGACGACGCCATGGCCCTCAACGCGCTCGCGATCGGGATGGGCGCGATGGCGTTGATCATGAGCGCGGTGGTCGCGGGCGCCGGCAAGCCGGAGAAGGCGCTGGTGCTCCTCGGCATGTTCGGCGGAATCGCGGTCACCGCTTTCGGAGCCAACCTGCTTCGACTGCCACGCTGGGCGCGCCAGCGCGAACGGCAGATGGAGGCGATTGCCCAGCGCGCGGTGAAGCTGCTCTCCAATCCCCAGGTCAATCCGGCTCCGACGCTCGAGTTCCTGCGCAACCCACAGCGTCGTTAGGTACCGAGGTCTGCGCGCCGGCGAGGGTTGGCGCCGTTCGGGACCTACCGGAGCGCACCTTGAACTTGCCTTGGACGGTCCGTCACCCGGGTAACCGCTTTCGCCATTGCCGCGTTAAGTTAGCAGTCCCGGCCCCCGCCGACTCGGCGTCCGCACTTTCAACGAATCGAGGATATCCCATGCGTAGTCGCGTTCTGACGTTCGCCCTTGCCTTCGCCGCTGCCAGTCCCCTCGCCGCCCAGGGCTTCATGGGAGAAATGCATCGCGATGTGAACGCGGTGCAGAAGAAGATCATCGATCTCGCCAAGGCGATGCCTGAGGCCACCTATGGCTGGAAGCCGAGCGCGGACACGCGCTCCGTCGGCGAAGTGTTCCTGCACATCGCGGCTGACAACTATCTGATCCCGATCATGTGGGGCAAGCCGGCTCCGGCAGCAACGGGCATCACGACGGACTATGCCACGGCAGGCAGGTACGAGAAGCGCACGCTGACCAAGGCTCAGATTGTCGCCGAGCTCGAGGCGTCGTTCACGCACCTCCACCAGGGCATGGCGCTGACGACCGATGCCAATGGATCGGAGACGATCAAGTTCTTCGGTCAGGACTCGCCGCGCATTCGCACGATGGTCGGGACGGTCACGCACCTGCACGAACACCTCGGCCAGGCGATTGCCTACGCTCGGAGCAACAAAGTCGTGCCGCCCTGGAGCCAGTAGTCGGGCACTCGGGAATTGCCCTCGCCGTCGGGGCCGCCTGAGAGACACGCCCCGCGGTGTTGTGATACATCAGCAGTCCTGTCTCGATTCCCCCTTCCCCAGCCGGCTGGTCCCATGCGCCTGCGCCATCTCCGCCCGCGCACGTCCCGCCCGAGAATGTCGATCTGCTGCGCAAGAATGAGGAGGAGATTCGGCGCCTGGCGCCGCGCGAGTGAGCGTCAGCCGGGCGGCCCAGCCAAGGCATGGTGCCTAACGCGTCGCCAGTGCGCCCAGCATCCGCTCCCGCTCGGCGGGGCCGATCCAGCGACCGTTCACGACCACGCCGTTGATGCGAAGCGAGTTGTCGATCGCGGCCAGCGGATTGGCATCGAGCAGGAGCAAGTCCGCACGCGCGCCGACGCGCACCACTCCCGCCGTGCCCTCCTCTCCCATGAACGTTGCCACGTCCACCGTTCCCGTGCGCAACGCCTGATATGGCGTGAGCCCCGCGGCCACCAGCGCTCCCAGCTCTCGATGCGCCGAAAAGCCCGGGACGTTCCAGAGCTGCGGTGCATCGGAGCCGAGGAGGAATGGCACGCCACGGTCATAGAGCGCCTTGATCATCCGCCGGCGCAGCGCGATGAACTCCTGGCGCTGCCCGCGAGGGACCGGCGGTTGCGCCATGTAGTTGTTCTTGTTGGTACGCCACGCATCCACCTGCTGCGGCACCCAATATTTGAACTCGGGAAGCGAAGTCAGCTCGTCGCCGGTTGCATCGTTTGCGTAGTTGTCGAGGAGGATCTGCGTCGGGACCATGGCGACGCCGGAGGCCTTGATACGATCGACGATCGCCCCGAAGCGCGACTGGTCGAGCTGCCGCATGATGCCGAGTCCAAAGAAGCCATTCAGCTGCGGTGTCAGCGGTTGCTGGCCGGCGTACATCGCTTCGACGATTCCGTCCAGGTGATCGATCGCGGAGTACTTCGACGTCAGCGCGACATCCAGTCCGATCTCCAGCGGCACGTGACCGGAGAATGGAATGCGAAGCGCGTTGGCCACCGCGGCGAGGGAATCGAACGCGGCCCGCGGCACCCCCGGATGAATCTTGAGCAGGTCATAACCGGCGGCCTTCTGGTCGCGGACCATGGTCGCGGCGACGGCTGGCGACGTCACGGAGTTGTTGTTGAACGACGGTCCCGACGTCAACAGTCGTGGGCCGAGCAGCTGGCCCGCGGCGATGCTGTCACGCAGCGCAAGATGCATGGGCGCGCCGAGCATGCCGCGGGCGGTCGCGACACCAGCGAGCACATACAATGAAAGCGTCCGATGTGCGTGCACGGCCTGTGCGCCGCTGGGGACATGCGCGTGGAACTCGGCGATCGCCGGCATCAGGAACTTGCCTCTTGCGTCGACTGAGGTCGCACTCGCCGGCGCGGCTTTCGGACCGCCGACATGCGTGATGCGCCCATTCTCGACGATCACCGTCTGATTGGAGAGCACGGTCTCGCGATCCATCGGGATCACGGAGACACCGGTGAAGACGACGGGCGCCTGCTGCGACGTCGCGACGGAGGAGGCGCAAATGAGAAGAAGGAAACTGACAGCGAGCGTATGACGAAGCACCGGAGCCTCCAGGTCAGGATTGAGGGGCACCAGTCAAACTACGCGCATACGCGCCCCCGCATCACCCTTACGGCCTGGCGCTCGCTGGCACCACGGACCTCGCGATCACGGAGGGGTATCTCGGACGAGCCGTTGTGCCTCTGCTCGGGGACTCGCGGGCTCGTGCTGTCTGACGCGAAGTTCATTGCCGCCGAGGCCGCCTGAGCGCATCTTTTCGGGGTGACGTCTACGGAGCGACTGAGCGGCGCGCTGTCTGATCGCTACCGCATCGAGCGCGAGCTCGGGGCGGGAGGCATGGCCACCGTATTCCTGGCGAGGGACCTGCGCCACGAGCGCGAGGTGGCGATCAAGGTGCTGCATCCCGAGCTCGGAGCCGCGTTAGGCGCCGACCGGTTCCTGAGCGAGATCAAGACCACCGCGAAGCTGCAGCATCCCCACATTCTCCCGCTGCTGGACTCGGGATCCGCGGATGGCCTGCTCTACTACGTGATGCCCCTCGCCACCGGCGAGACCCTGCGGGCAAAACTGACTCGGGAGCGGCAGCTCTCCATCGAAGACACGCTGCGTATCGCGCGCGAGGCGGCCGACGCACTCGGCCATGCTCATGCCGCCGGCATCGTCCACCGCGATATCAAGCCGGAGAACATCCTGCTGCAGGGTGGGCACGCGGTGGTAGCGGATTTCGGCATCGCGCTCGCCGTGCAGCAGGCCGGCGGGCAGCGGATGACACAGACCGGTCTCTCACTCGGCACCCCGCAGTACATGTCGCCGGAGCAGGCAATGGGGGAGCGCGCGATCGATACGAGGAGCGACATCTACGCGTTAGGCGCGGTGACCTACGAGATGCTCACCGGCGACCCGCCGTTCACCGGATCGAGCGTGCAGGCGATCGTCGCCAAGGTCCTGACGGAGAAACCGTCGCCGCCGAGTACCGTGCGGGACACGGTGCCGCCGGGTGTCGAGTCGGCCGTGCTCAAGGCGCTGGCCAAGCTGCCGGCCGATCGATTCGCATCGGCAGCGGATTTCGCGTCTGCACTCGCCGATCTATCGGATCGCGCAGCGGGAGCGACCCGAACGCCCGGGATCGCGACGAGACGCGATCGGTGGCGCGATCCGTTCGTACTCGGCCTCGGCACGGTTGCCGTTGCCCTCGCAATTGCGCTGGCCTCCGTCGTCAGGCGCTCGCCCACGGATGCGGATGCGTTTCCTGTTCGCACGGAAATCACCGTGGCAGCGGAACCGGCTCAACGAGGACCGACCAACCAGCCCAGGGACATCACCCCGAGGGGATCCGCTACGCTTTCACCCGATGGTCATTCGGTGGCATTCGTTGGACCAGCGTTGGACGGCACGGGCTGGGCGATCCACGTCCGGCGACTCGACCAGCTCACGTCGCGGATCATTCCCGGCACCCCGAATCCTCAGTCACCCTCCTTCTCGCCTGACGGGAAGTGGATCGCGCTGACCACGCTCAGAAGAAGGATCATCAAAGTTCCGGTTGATGGGGGTGCCGCGGTTACACTGTCCGAGGTCGGGGACGACGGAGGCATGGATTGGTCGCCGCGAGGCGACATCATCTTCGGCTATGGAGTGATGGAGGGGCTCAAAGGTCTGCAGCGTGTCAATTCGATGAGCGGTGGTGCACTGCAGCCGTTCACGGTGATCGACAGCTCGAGAAAGGAGCTGAGTCACCAGTATCCGCGCGTCCTGCCTGACGAGAAGACAGTCCTCTTCACGATCTGGTATGGGGCGTCCGAGACGTCGGAGATCGGCGCGGCGTCTCTGGACGACGGGAAGGTCACTCGACTCGGTGTGCTCGGCGCAAAGCCACTCGGGGTGGTGGATGGAAAACTCGTGTACGTACGACGCGACGGCGCGATCATGGCCGTGCCGTTCGATGTGAAGGGCCGCACGGTGAGCGGGACGGCGACCCTGGTCCAGGATTCGGTTCGGCTCGTCGACGCGGGCGACGCGAGCGCCTTCATGACACATGCTGGGGGACTTGTGTACGCACGGGGTGGCCTCCAGCGGCGGCTCGTCTGGGTCGATCGATCGGGTACCGTGAAGCCGGCGCTCGGCGACGAGCGCGAGTATGTTTTCGTCAGGTTGTCACCCGACGGACGACAGGTCGCGGTCAACATCAACAGCGGACCGAAGAGCGACATCTGGCTGGTCGACGTCGCTACCGGGACGCTGACTCCCCTCACCAACTCCGGGAGCGCACGCAATCCGGTCTGGTCCGCCGACGGGAAACGCATCCTGTTCGTCTCGACGCAGGGAGGACGTTCGGCATTCTGGTGGCAGCCGGCTGATGGAAGCGGTCCCGCGATCAAGGTAAAGGACGCACCGCACAACCCGTGGTGGATCGACCTCGCACCCGGAGAGCGGAGTGTGGTGTTCAACGCGATCTACGACGGCACGTTCAACCTCGAGTCCTTTGCGCTCGACTCCGCGAACGAACGACGCGACATCTCCGCATCACCCGCGGCAGTCGAAACCACCGGGCGGATTTCTCCGGACGGAAAGTGGGTTGCCTACATGTCGGACGAATCGGGGAGGGCCGAGGTGTACGTGCGGTCGTATCCCGGTGGCGGGTCGCGCGTGCAGATCTCCGTCGCCGGTGGGTTCAGGCCGGTCTGGTCGCGCGATGGCAATGTCCTGTACCACTGGGAGCAGAACCGTTTCATCGCGGTGAACCTCGCGCGTGAACCGGCGCTGCGCGTGGTGTCGCGGCAAGCGCTGTTTGCCGGAAACTTCGAGCGCGACTTCGACGTCTCGGCCGACGGCTCGCGCTTCCTGATGATCGAGGAGCGGGGCTCGGACATGAGCCTCATCGTGATCCCGAACTGGTTGACAGAGCTTCGCCGATTGACGAGCACAGCCAGCAAATGACACCCACGCGACACGTCTCGTCCGACGGATCCACACATTGTGACGTCTCGGTCTTCAAGCACCTGCCGCGCGTGTGTGGTCAGAACGCGGTCTGCCGCTGCTCGAAGTCCTTCTGCAGGAGCAGAGCGGCCGCGAGCGGGGCCAGGGCGAAGCACGTTCGGGGACTCCCCGACCACGCTGCCGTTTGCGATTCGCGGGATGACGTCACTTGCATCGGCTGTCGGAGGGGATGGTGCATGGGCTGGTGAACGGCCAGTTCGCGGCAAGGAATGACCGGGTGACGGGTGTGCTGGCCGGTGCGCCGCTGCTGCGGGGAGGTAGGGCGTTCCGACAATAACGGCACCTTCGGGGAGGTCTGATGCGAGTCGCAATCAACAGTGTCGCGGTGCTGTTACTCATCGTCGGCTGCGTCTGGTTCCTCCAGGGAATCAACGTGCTTCCCGGCAGCTTCATGACGGGCCAGACGAAGTGGGCTGTCTATGGCGGCCTGCTCATCTTGGTGGGAGTGGCTGTGCTGATCTGGGGACGTCGCCGATGACGATCCGGCTGATGCGGCAATTGACCACACCCTCGGAGCGCGCTACACACACCGCGCGTTGGACCGAAACCATGTTTCGCGCATTGACGCAGCGTGTGGCCAACCGGTGGCGACTTGTGTCCTTTCGCGGTCGTCGCGGGGCTGAGTGGCGCGGCATTATCGACGTTCTCGCAATCCGGAAGGATACAAGTCAGCCACGATCTCAGACGCTGAAGCGTGGCGATCTCCTGGACTTCATCATCGTCCAGCTCAAGGGCGGCGGTGCACGCGGGCCGACCGACAGCGACAAACGCCGTCTAATCGGCGTTCAGCGAGCCCTCAAGGCGCGCGCGATCGTACTCTACACATGGAAGCGCGATAAGCACAGCGTATTTCAGGTTCTCGACATCCGTTCCCGTCAGTGGTGTAGCTCGAGCGCGAAGAGTTTGTTTGGGTGATCGTTGGGTCGTGCTACCCCGACGCCGCCTTTCTCAATCGTAGGTGTCTGCGATCGCCGCAACACACCTCGCGGGGTCACAGAGAATCTGGCGACCCCAGAACGTCAGTACGATCCATCCCAGCGCCTGCAATCGATTCCGCTTCCTTGCGTCTTCAGACAGCGTTCCTACGATGAGACCTTCCATGCTACGAGTGGATTGCACGGTGCGATTGGCGCTCCTGGGCCTCCTCCTGCCAGCCATCGCCGCTTCGCAGGAGCAGCGCTACACACTCGAATCGACCTCGGGCCTGCGACTGAATAACGTGAGTGCGGAGGCGGCTGTCCATCAGGGCAAGCGTGGCGTGCGCATCACGATCAGTGCCGAGGCCAGGCGACGCGTTGAGCAGCTCCCGGCCGCTCAGCAAGGGTCGTTTGAGACGTTGGCCTTCGTGGAGGGCACCGACTTTACCGATGGTGTGATCGAGGTGGAGCTCGCCGGAGCGCCGGAGCCGGACGCGGGAGAAGGAGCCCGGGGCTTCGTCGGCATCGCCTTCCGTGTGCAGCCCGACGGTCGGACCTACGACGCGTTCTATCTGCGCCCCACAAACGGGCGCGCGAACGATCAGGTGCGCCGCAACCATTCCGCTCAGTACATCTCGCACCCCGACTGGCCATGGGATCGGCTGCGCCGTGAGACGCCGGAGAAATACGAGTCCTACGTCGACATCGTCCCCGATCAGTGGACCCGCATCCGCATCGAGATCCGTGGCACCCAGGCGAAGCTGTTCGTACACGGCGCTGCGCAGCCCACACTCATCGTCAACGACGTGAAGACGGGGGCGAAGGCCCAAGGCGCGATCGCTCTGTGGATCGACAGAAGCACGGTGGCGCACTTCCGGGACCTGAAGGTGGGGAAATAGGCGTCTCGTAAGCCTCCACGCCGTCGACGCCGTGGACACGTCGAGCACGGTGTCGTGCAAAGTCAGGCGGTGAAGCGCTCTGCGTCTCACCTCCGGAGCGCAGGCATAGCCGAACCGCGTGACCTGGCTTGGTGACTGGCGACCGCGTGGGACTGGAGGCATGATCGAGTATCGCCCCGAATCCCGCACCGGCCATCTCCATGACTAGGCACCTCCTCTTCGCCACCGCGTTTGTTCTCGGCTCTGCCACCCTCACCGCCCAGCGCTCTCCCGTCGATACGACGGTCCTTGCACGTCTCAGCTTCCGGGCCATCGGGCCCGCGAACATGATGGGCCGCGCCACCGACGTCGAAGGGGTACCTCGAGATCCCAACACCGTCTACGTCGGCACGGCGGCCGGGGGGATGTGGAAGACCAGCAACGGTGGCACCACATGGACGCCCCTCTTCGAAAGGGAGCGCACCCTTTCCATCGGCGACTTCGCCCTCGAACCCGGAAACCCCGACGTCGTCTACGTCGGCACGGGTGAGGCCAACACTCGTAACTCCGCATCATTCGGACGCGGGATGTACAAAACCACCGACGGCGGCAAGACGTGGCGCCACATCGGGCTCGGCGACACGCGCCACGTCGCGCGCGTGATGGTGAACCCGCTCGACCCGCGCGTCGTACTCGTCTGCGCTGTGGGCCACATGGCCGGGCCCAACGCGGAACGCGGGGTCTTCGTCTCGCGCGATGCCGGGACGACCTGGAGCAAGACCCTCTTTGTCGACGATCGCCACGGCTGCGCCGACCTCGATATCGACCCCAAGAACCCCAACATCGTCTATGCTGTCGTCTGGCACTTCGACCGCAAGCAGTGGACGTTCACCAGCGGCTCCGAACACGGCGGCATCTTCAAGTCCGTGGACGGCGGCGCCACCTGGAAGAAGCTCGGCGGCGGGCTGCCCAAGCTGCTCGGGCGAGTCGGAGTGAAGGTCGCGCCATCGTCGCCCAACATCGTCTATGCAGTCGCCGAGTCGAAGCTGGGTTACGTATGGCGGAGCGATGACTACGGCGAGACATGGCGGAAGACGAGCGACGATGCCGCCACGTTGTGCCGCGGCTTCTACTACGCCGACCTGCGCGTCGACCCGCAGAACCCGGATCGCGTGTACGCCATCGCCTGCCAGCTCTCCGTCTCAATAGATGGTGGTCGCAACTTCCGCCCCATCTCGCAGAGCATCCATGGCGATCATCATGGACTGTGGATCGACCCGACGGATCCGCAACGTATCTGGCAGGTGAACGATGGCGGGATCGCCGAGTCGCGCGACCAGGGCGTCACGTGGAGCTTTCCCAATCACTTCCCCCTCTCACAGTTCTACCAGCTTCATGCCGACAACCGTGAGCCCTTCTACTGGTTAGGTGGAGGGCTGCAGGACAACGGCAACTGGGTCGGACCGAATCGCACGCGCGACCCGTTAGGCGTGCTCGTCGACGACTGGAACCTCGTGAGCTATGGGGACGGTTACTACCAGGTCTCGCACCCCGACGACCCGGACTTGATCGTAACGGATGCGCAGGGCGGAATGATCACGCGCACGCAGATGCGCACCCGCGAACAGGAGGACATCTCGCCGCAGCCGCGCCGCAACGACGGCGCTCCGGTGAACGCCCTGGAGTATCGCTTCAACTGGAACGCTCCGATCGTCGCATCGCCCCACGATGGCAAGACACTGTACTTCGGTGCGCAGGTGCTCTTCCGCTCGAAGGACTTCGGGAGCACGTGGGCGCCGATCTCGCCCGATCTCTCGAAGAACGACACCTCGCGGCATGGATGGGCGGGTGGGCCCGCGATCACCGAGGCCACCACCGCCGAGTACTACAACACGATCTACAGCGTCGCCGAGTCGCTCGTGCAACGCGGATTGATCTGGGTGGGGCTGGATGACGGCAATCTGCACGTGACGCGCAACGACGGCGCGAACTGGTCACGCGTGGATCGCAACGTCCCCGGTGTGGGTCCGGAGGCCGTCGTGAGTCACGTGGAGCCGAGTCGCACCGCGGCGTGCACCGCGTACGCGACGTTCGAGCGGAAGTTCATGGACGACTTCAAGCCGTACGTGTTCAAGACGATGGACTGCGGAACGACGTGGACGAGCATCGCCGGCAACCTTCCGGAAGGCGCGTACCTGCAGGTGCTTCGCGAGGACCCGAAGAATGCCAACGTGCTCTATGCCGGCACCGAGACCGGCCTCTACGTCACCGTGACCGGCGGGAACGACTGGTTCCGACTCGGCGGCAACCTCCCCTCGGTGCCCGTACACGAGGTGATCGTCCATGGTCGCGAGAACGATCTGATCGTGGCGACGCATGCGCGCGGGATCTTCATCCTCGATGACGCGTCGGCGATCCAGGAGCTCGCGGCCGCGGTCACGAAGCCCGCGCATCTCTTCGCGATGCGCACGGCCACTCGTTTCGCCACGAAGATGAACAAGGGATCGCTGGGACAGTCGCTGTTCATGGGACCGAATCCGCCGTACGGCGCCATCATACGGTACAACCTGCGTAACCGCCCCGAAGATGCGACCGAGGTGAAGCTCGAAGTGTTCGACGATGAAGGAAAGCTCGTGCGCAACCTGGGCCGGGTGCCGCGTGAGGCAGGGATCAATACCACGTCGTGGAACCTCGGCTACGACGCCCCGCGCCAGCGCCGCGCCATCGATCCTGATGACCCAGCGATCCGCTTCTTCGGCGCGCCGTCCGGGCCGCGGGTGTTGCCGGGGCGTTACGTCGTTCGCCTCACCGTCGGCGACCAGCGAGTGGAGCAGCCGTTGAATGTGCGCGTGGATCCCACATCCAAGACCACACCGGAGGCGCTGCGGGAACAGTTCATCGTGGCAATGGAATTGCGCGAGCTACAATCGCTGGCTAACGACACGCTGCGGGCGCTGGATGGCCGCAAAGCCGAACTCGAGGCGCGACGTCGAGCGGCGGAGGCCATTCCCGATGGCGGTGGCGCGGCGGTCGCGCGCACGCTCACCGGTGAGATCGCCCAAGCGGATTCGCTGCTCGATCTCCTGGTGAAGCCCGCCGGTGTACCGTTCTGGAGCGATGGCCCGCGCATTAGCGACCGCCTCGGGGCTCTCTTGCGCAACATGGACTCCGGGAACTTCCCGCCAACACCGGCACAGCAGAAGCTGGGGAAGGATCTGGCGGTCGAGTTGCGGAATGCGCTGGAGCGGGTGCGGAAGTACCTGGGGCGGTTCACGACCATGTAGCCGACCGACTCCCTGAGTCGGCCGATCCGGCGATGCTCGATGAGCGAGTGCTGATGGCACAACATCACGGACTGCTGTTGCGTCAACGCGCGGCGGGTTGAGCAGAGGCGATGGCACTCGTCGCTCTTCTCAAAGGCCTAAACGTGGGCGGGCACAGGCGCTTCCGGCCGAGTGAGCTGGCGAAGCAGTTGAAGCGCTTCGACGTGGTGAACGTCGGCGCGGCTGGCACCTTTGTGGTTCGCAAACCGGTCAGTCGCACGAAGCTTCGCGCCGAGATCACCCGGCGATTGCCGTTCGAGACAGAGGTGATGATGTGCAGCGGTAGCGACATCCTCCGCCTGGCCTCCGGCGATCCGTTCGCGGGTCAGCCCTCGAGGCCCGACATCGTACGATTCGTGAGCTTGTCGTCGGAGCGCCGACGACCTGCGCCGCCGGTTCCGCTCGTGCTTCCCTCCAGCGGCGAGTGGTGTCTCAAGGTCCTCGGCTGCGAGGATCGCTTTGTGCTCGGTGTGCACCGCCGTCAAATGAAGGCGATCGTCTATCTTGGCCAACGCGAGACGATCCTTGGTGCACGGGTCACGACCCGTAGCTGGAGCACCATTCTCTCCATCGCACGAATTCTCGAGACGTAACCTTCCGGATCCGTCCGTGCGCCGAGACTCCGGCAACTCACTCATAGTGGCCTGACGCGCGTCGGTGCGTAGTGCTCGGGGATGGGATACGCGGCACGAGGAGCGAAAGGTGATGGCGATTTCGTGCAGGTCGAGATTCATTTCACGTCTCTCTAGAGTGGCTCGCACGTCAAGGGCGCCGACAAGCACGCGGTCGCGGTGGCGCTGGAATCCGCGTGGCGAAAGCGCGCGCCGAAGCGCGTGGTCGCCGCCTTCGATAGCGCGGCCGAAAGCGAGGCGTGACGCGGATCCCGAGCTCGATCGATTTGTGACTGGGAAATCGTCCTTCGACGCATAGGCAATTCAACATCGCGGACAGCCGCCTTGCCGTCGCGCACGTCGATTCAGGGTCGTGGACAGCCGTCCTGCA
>JBQTIW010000043.1:0-4235 GCA_052387735.1 Gemmatimonadaceae bacterium | reverse complement strand
GCTCTCGGTCTGCGTCACTACCACGTCTCGGGAGCATTCTCACGCGCGGGCGCCGGGCCGCCCCGCGCGTTTTATGTTGGATCACATCCCAAGTTCGCTTGCGCCCCGGGCCCCACGAGCGGGGTCCGCTGGCAGCGCGCCAAGAGGAAATCACACGATGCAACGAATTGAAAAGACCTTCGCCGGCCGTTCCTTCTCCATCGAAACGGGTCGCATGGCCAAACAGGCCGCGGGGTCGGCCGTCGTCAGGTTCGGGGACACCATGGTCCTCGCGGCGGTGACAGTCAGCGATGTGCAGAGCAACCTCCCGTTCTTTCCTCTCACCGTCGAGTATCGCGAAAAGACCTACTCCGCCGGCAAGATCCCGGGCGGATTCATCAAGCGGGAAGGTCGGCCGCACGACCACGAGATCATCTCCGCCCGCATCATCGACCGGTCGATTCGCCCGCTCTTTCCCGAGGGGTTCAAGAACGAGGTCCAGGTCTTCGTGTACGTGATTTCGGCGGATCAGGAAAACGACTCGGACGTGCTGGGTCTGGTGGCGACGTCGTTCGCGCTGAACTGGTCCAGGATCCCGTTCGCTGCTCCGATCGCCGGCGTGCGCGTCGGACGCGTGCAGGACAAGTGGATCCTCAATCCGACGTTCGCACAGCTCGAGTACAGTGATCTCGAGTTTGTCGTCGCGGGATCGCAGGACTCCATCGTGATGCTCGAAGGCGGTGCGAACGAGGTGACCGAGGCCGATGCGCTCGAGGCGCTGACGATCGGACATGGCGGCATCAGGGAACTCATCGCCATGCAGCACGACCTGCTGGGAAAGGGCCGTGAAACCAAGATGGAGTGGGTGAAGAGCGAGCCGGCCACCGAAATCGTCGAAGCCGTGAAGAAGGCTGCGGAAGCCCGCATCACCGCCGCGCTGAATCAGAAAGACAAGCACACGCGCATCCAGGCGGTGGAAGCGGTCAAGAAGGAAGTGAAGGCCGCGCTCGTCGCGCTCAATCCCGACTGGGCGCCCTTCGTCGGTCATGTGCTGGGTGATCTGGAGTACACGACGCTGCGGGCGCAGGTGCTGAGCACGCAACAGCGCGTGGACGGTCGCCAGTCGACCGAAGTCCGCCCGATCACGGTCGATACGCAGGTGCTGCCGCGCGCCCATGGCTCGGCGCTGTTCACCCGCGGCCAGACCCAGGCCCTGGTCGCCTGCACGTTAGGCACGGCCGACGACGTCCAGCGCCTCGACACGATTCACGAGGCCGGCGAGTCGACGCAGTCGTTCATGCTGCACTACAACTTCCCGCCGTTCTCCACGGGTGAGGTGCGGCCGGTACGCGGCACGTCACGCCGCGAGATCGGTCATGGCAATCTGGCCGAGCGCGCGCTGCAGGCCGTGCTGCCGGGGTACGACGACTTCCCCTACACCATCCGGATCGTCTCGGACATCCTGGAGTCCAATGGGTCGTCCTCCATGGCCTCGGTGTGCGGTGGCTCCCTCGCCTTGTTCGACGCCGGCGTCCCCGTGCGCGCCGCGGTGGCGGGTGTCGCGATGGGCCTGATCAAGGAAGGGAAAAAGTACGCCATCCTCACCGACACCCTCGGCACCGAAGACCCCCTCGGTGATATGGACTTCAAGGTCGCCGGCACGGAGAACGGGATCACGTCGATCCAGATGGACATCAAGATCGAAGGGCTCGACCTCGAGATCATGCGCGAGGCGCTGGACCAGGCGCGCGAAGGACGGCTGCACATTCTTGGCGAGATGAAAAAGGCACTCACCGCTCCTCGCAGCGAGCTGTCCTCGTACGCTCCACGCATCGTCACCATGAACATCAATCCCGAGAAGATCGGCGATCTGATCGGACCCAAGGGCAAGACGATCCGCGGCATCCAGGAAGAGACCGGCGCTGAGCTCACCGTCGACGATTCGGGCCTGGTGACGATCGCCGCGGTGGGTGGCGAAGCCATGGAGCGCGCGCGGCAGATGGTGCAGGCCATCACCGCCGAACCGATCGTTGGTGAGACGTACGAGGGCGTCGTGAAGAGCACGACGGCTTTCGGCGCCTTCATCGAGATCATGCCGGGCACTGAGGGGCTGCTGCACATCTCGGAGATGAAGCACACCCGAGTCGAAAAGACCGAAGACGTGGCCAAGAAAGGGGACCGCGTCACGGTGAAACTGATCGATCGTGACGAGCGCGGACGCCTGCGCCTCTCGATGAAGGCCCTGCAGCCCAAGCCGGAAGGCGTGGAAGCAGCCGAGGGCGCTGAGTCCAGCGGTGAGGCAAAGGTCGATGGCAACGGCGAAAGCAGCGAACGGCGCGACCGGCGTGGCGGAGGGCGTGACAGTCGCGGGGGCCGTGGGGGTCGTGGCCGGCGCGGAGGCGAAGACCGTTAGGTCACCACCGTGATCTCCGCGGGCGATGTAACCGGACTGCAACGCACGACCTTCGCCAACGGCCTGACCGTTGTGTCGGAGTACATGCCGCACGTGCGCTCGGTCGCGGTAGGCGCGTGGGTGCGATCGGCGTCGGTGCACGAGGTGCGCGAGCAGATGGGGGTGTCCCACATGCTCGAGCACCTCGTCTTCAAGGGCTCGGCCCGACGCACGGCCAAGGAGATCGCGCTTTCCCTCGAATCCCTTGGCGGGTCGCTTGATGCGTACACGTCCCGCGAGCACACGGCCTTCCAGGCGCGCGTGCTCGACGAGCATCTGTGGCAGGCGGTGGACGTCCTGGGCGATCTGATTTTCGCGCCGATGCTGCGGGAGTCCGATCTGGAGCTCGAGCGCAAGGTGGTGCTCGAGGAGATCGCGATGGTCGAGGACGCCCCCGACGACATCGTGTTCGAGCTGCATAACGAGCTGTTGTGGGGTACACACCCGCTCGGCTATTCGATTCTCGGCACGAGAGAGAGCGTGGGCGGGATGCGAATCGCCGAGTTGCGGGCGCTGCACGAGCGCGCGTATCGGCCGGAGCATATCGTCGTCTCGGTGGCCGGGCACGTGGAGCACGAGGCGTTGCTCGACGTGTTGAAGCGCGCCGGATGGGCCGACATACCGCGCGGGACGGCCCCGCTGTCCCGCGCGCCGCTCCCCGGCCGCGGCGTGATCGACCGCCGTCATGTCGCGCGTGATATTGCGCAGAGCCACGTGGTGCTGGGGGCGCCGTCGATTCCGTATCTCGACCCGCGACGGTATGCGCTCACGCTGCTCACGTCGGTGCTGGGCGGGGGCATGAGCTCGCGGCTGTTCCAGCGTGTCCGCGAGGAGCGCGGGCTGGCCTACGCGATCTATGCGTACCACCACCATTACACGGCCACGGGCATGCACGGCGTTTACCTGGCGACGTCACCAGAGCAGGTCGAGCAGGCGCTGGAGTCGGTGAACGGCGAGTTGGCGGACATCGTGGCCAACGGTCTGCCTGACGACGAGCTGCAGATGGGGAAGGGGCAGCTCAAGGGACAGATCACGTTGTCGCTGGAGAGCCCCAGTGCGCGCCTGTACCGCGCCGCGGCGACGGAGTTGTACGGCGAGCCGTTCCACCCGCTCGACGAGGTGCTGGCCATCGTCGACGCCATCCGCGGTGACGACGTGGCCGCCGTGGGGCACGACTTCTTTGCCCCCGAAGCCATGACCATTCTCACGCTGGGTCCTGCGGGGCCCGGCGACTGACAACACAACGGAACCTGACGAACATGCGCATCGGCGTACCGAAAGAGATCAAGACCAACGAGAACCGCATCGCCCTGGTACCGGCCGGTGCGGAAATGCTGGTCGCGGCTGGCCACCACGTCACCATCGAACAGGGCGGGGGTGAGGGCAGCGGCTTCAGCGACCAGGATTACCTCGGCGTTGGTGCGACGATCGAGGCCAGCGTCGACAAGGTCTGGGCCGATGCCGAGATGATCATCAAGGTGAAGGAGCCAATCGAGGTCGAATGGGCGCGGATGAAGCGCGGCCAGGTGATCTTTACGTACTTCCACTTTGCCGCCGACGAGACGTTGACGCGCGCGCACATGGCGTCCGGGGCGGTCTGCATCGCGTACGAGACGGTGGAGCTGCCGGCGAGCGACCTGCCGTTGCTGACGCCGATGTCGGAAGTGGCGGGACGGATGGCCGTCCAGGAAGGGGCCAAGTACCTGGAGAAACTCTACGGCGGCCGGGGTGTCTTGTTAGGCGGCGTGCCGGGTGTGGCTCCCGCCAAGGTCGTGATCCTGGGCGGCGGCATCGTGGGGATCAA
>JBQTIW010000042.1:0-14383 GCA_052387735.1 Gemmatimonadaceae bacterium | reverse complement strand
CTCGACCGGGGAATCGCGATGACAAGTGCGCATCCAGCCCGCCGCGAACGCATCACGCCGTCGGTCGCCGACCTCTCACAAGGCCTCGGCACACTCTCCCGCCTCGCCGGTTCGCGACTGCCAATGGATCGGTTGATGGAAGTCTATGCGCAGGTGGCACCGGCAACCTGGCAGCCGGCGATTCCAGGTATGCGCGCTGCCATTCGATCGGGACGATCCCTCGTCGGGGGATTCGATGACACCGGCATTGTACTGCCCGCCGATGTGCGCGGCGTGATACAGGCCGGGGAAGCGTCAGGGAGTCTGGCGGAGGGACTTCGTGCGGCCGCTGACCTCGCCGCGCGCCGCAACGAACTCCGCACGAACGTCGCGAACGCCCTCGCCTATCCGGCCTTCCTGGCGGTCGTCGGAGCGGGAGCAGTGGGAATGCTGATCCTCATCGTGATTCCCCGCTTCGCTACGCTGTTCAGCGACATGGGCGTGCCTCTGCCCGCGACAACGCAGGGACTATTCGACGCATCGAACTGGATTCGCGAGCGAGGCTGGACGCTTGCAGCGCTTGCCGGGCTTACCACGGTGAGCTTCGCAGTTTCGCTCCGGCTGCCCGGGATCAGGCTCTACGTCGACCAGATCGTTCTCTCGCTGCCGATAATTGGCTCGCACACCCTGCGCGAGATCACGTCGCGCATCTGCACGACGGTCTCCGCCCAGCTCTCCGCGGGCATACCGCTCGCGTCGGCGCTGCGGACCGCGCAGCTGGTTGTTGGCAACAGGGCCTTGCAGGTTAGGCTGGAACGAGCCCGGGCATCCATTGTGGCCGGGACTTCTCCAGCCCGCGCACTCAGCGAAGCCGGAGCACTGACCGAGGTCGCGATCTCATACATCCGCGCCGGCGAGTCGAGCGGCACGCTCGCCGAGATGCTTCGTGAGGCCGCTGGCCTCGAGGAGGCACGCCTTCGCGGCTCATTGAACCGGCTCGTCCGACTGCTCGAACCCACAATGGTACTCGCGCTCGGCGGCGCAATCGCTCTCGTGGCTGCAGCCCTGCTACAGGCGATGTACACGGTTCGTGCCGGGAACCTCTCATGAGCAAGCCTCACGGATTCACGCTCGTCGAGCTGCTCGTCGTGCTCGCGATCCTCGGGGTGATAGCGGCGGTCAGCGCGACCGGCATTGCAGGGAGCGACCCGACGGACAACAGGGCAATCGCAACGGACGTGCAATCGGCGACGCGCCGAGCGGTCCGATCAGGCACTATTGGATCGGCCGTCGTGCGGGATTCCACAGGCAGGCACTTCGCACTCGTACTTCCCGATGGGCGAGTCGTCATGTCGGGCAACCGGCCCTCGCCATGACGCGACAGCGCGGCGCCGTGCTGCTCGAAGCTCTGGTGGCGATCGCGATCACTGGCGCCTGCGTCGCGGCCATCGCACCACTTCTGCAGCAGTCGTTCGTTGCCAGCGCGTTCACCGCTCGCGCGCAGGAGGACCTCGAGCAAGCGGACCAGCTTCTCAGTGCGATGACGCTCTGGTCCCGCACTGAGCTCGACCTGCGTCTCGGCGACCGCCGGCAGGCACGGTTCGTCGCGCGAATCACCAGGCGGTCACCGATTCTCTATGATGCCGCAGTCCTCGACTCGAGCCGCTCGCGGGTCTGGCTGTCGACGACGCTATTCCGTCCGGGGCCGGCGGTGCCGCAATGAAACGACGCCACGGCTTCACGATTCCAGAACTCCTGGTCGGCATGATGCTCGGCGTCATCGCGCTCGCTATCTGCTGGCGGCTCGTCGTGACGCTTGGGCGTTCTCGGGAGTTCCAGGGGCGGGCGACTACTGCGGCAGCCGACGATTGGGCGTTTCACGCCTTTCTCCGCGAGCAGTTGCTGAACAGGGAGCAAAGCCTGCAGGGAAGGGCAACAATCATCGGTACCTCGACGGCGATGTCCTTCGGTGGGCGGTGCATGAGCGCTGGCGGCTGGCTCCGGTCATGCCGCCCGTCTCTGCAGATGACCGCGGTGAAGGATCGCTGTACGGCCGTCCTGGTCACGCTGTCCGGTCGATACGCGCGAACGAGCCAGAACGAAGGCCCATGCGCGATTCGCTACCTGTTCGATCCGGCGGACGGAGGCATATGGGTGAAAGAGTGGACCGCCGACGGCAAGGTACCCCGGGCAATCGGCCTGCTCCTCGGCTCGGACACACTTCACTTCAGGGTCGGCGCGTGACTCGACGCTCACCACGCATCCGATCCTCCGCGGCACCGCGGCGCGGCTTCGTCATGATCGCGGTGCTCTGGGTCGTCGTCATTGCGACTTCAATGGGCGCCGACCTTGGTGAGGCGTCCCGTATGGACGTCCGCGTTGCTCAGAATCGCGAAGCGATGCTCCATGTCGAGTGGCGCGCCGAAGGGTGCACCAACGAGTTGCTGTCCATCGCGGCTCGCGCGATGCGGGACACGGCCCGCGGCGTCGGTTCGGAGGTGATCTGGCGTCATCTGGATCGCGCGCTCGTCGCCCAGGTTCCCGTCGGCTTCGTCCAGTGCGCATGGCGACTTCGGCCGCTCGGTCAGACACTCGACGTCAACAGTGCGGACCCTGAACAGGTAGTCCGCGCATTCCGGGCGTTGGGCTCGAGAGGCACTGGGCCGGATTCACTCGCAGCCGCACTTGCCGACTGGGTCGATGCAGACCACACGTCGAGAGTCGCCGGAGCCGAATCCGGGACGTACTCGGCAAGCGACGAACCCGGGCCGTCAGATTCAGCGGTGGAGTCGGTCGACGAGCTGGCCGCCATCAGGGGTTGGCGCCAGTACCAGTTCGAGGACGTTTTCGGCGCCGACAAAAGTGCTGTCTGCGTTCTGCATGCGAGTGAGAGGACGCTCTCATTGCTCGCCGGCGTATCGCCGGAACTCGCGCGACGGATCATCGAGACTCGCGAGCGGCTCGGCTTCGTCCCCGAAGTGCAGTCGATCGCCGCGCAGACCTCACGCGAGAGCCGCCACCACTTCGAGGCCAACTTTCAGCAGTTCACCAGGTCAGCGGTCCTAGAACCACATCAGTGGCTGCTCGAGACAACGATGGCCCTTCGCGCGGGCGGCGCTCGCTTCCGCCTGAAGACTCGCGTGACGCGCGCCGCCCTGCTATCCGGCATTTCACCCTCGGAACGTCTATGGCTCGCCGGGATCGAGTAGCGCTCTTCGCGTCGCACGACGCGATCGTCGCCGCAATCGTAACCGGCGACGAACCGACTGTGGTCCGACATCACGATCGCGATCGCGGCGACGTCGGTCCGGCAGTTGGCGAGGTTCTCCGGTCCCTGCGCAGCGACGGAACGACCGTGCGCCGCCTGTGCATTGCTCTGGGACCGCCCCTCATCGCCTGCAAGTACTTCGACGCGGATCGCGCGGGGCTGCTCGGGCTCGCCACTCGAAAGGAGGGCGTGGTCGATCCTCGCGAGATCTTCGTTGGCCTCCCCGAGAATCCGTTGCGGACGCACGTCGTGCGAACGCCCGATGGCGGCGTGCTCATCGCGGCGATCGAAGAGCCTCTGCTCGTCGAGCTCGACCAAGTGGCGAAGACCGAAGGCTTGAGTCTCGAGGGTGTGGTGCCGGGCGCAATCGCCATCGCCATGGCGACCGACAATGGTGATGAGGTCCACGCAGCGGGAGACACGAGGGTGCTCGTCAGCAGCGCCCGCAGCTGGCCGACGATGATACGCAGCCTCAGGCATCCGTCACCGGAAGTCGGCGTCGTTCCGGTGGCTGACCTCCTCGAGGGAATCGTCAAGGCATTCGCGGCGCGGCGGCTGATCTTCAGGCCGGCAGCAAATACCGCCTCGTTCGCACGCGGTCGCCGACTGGCACTCGCCGTGCTCCTCAGTGGAGTCCTCACTTTCGTGTTTCTTCCACCCGCGATGGCCGGAGCCCGAGCGGCCCGCGACACTCGTTTCCTCGAGCAGAACCTGCGAGAAGTGCGGGCTGCGGAAACCACTCTTGGCGCGACGAGGGACCAGGAACAACTGCGCCTGGGAGTAGTCGACTATCGATCTGCAGCGCTCGACGAGTCACGCCTCAGTCAGATCGCGCGGCTCACTCGACTGCTCCCGCCCGAGGTCTTCATCGCCGGCGCGACCATGGATACGACGTCGATCGAGTTCATCGTCGTTGGTATCGATGTCGGCAAGATCCCCGGACTCCTCGCGAGCGACCCAGAGTTCCGCAGTGCGGCAATCCACGGACCCATCACGAGCGACGTGGTGAAAGGCCGCGCCGCGCAACGCGCGATCGTACGAATCGAAGTGTCTGGACCGTCCGCACTGCCGTCGAACGGGAACGCATCATGACCGGGCTGCGCGCGCGAGACCGACGTGCTTTGCTCCTGGGTCTCCTCGTGATCGGCGGGCTGTGGGCTGCACTGCGTGGTGTGCCATGGCTTGCTGCGTGGCGAGCGCGCGAGATCGATCGTGCGGTTGCGCTCCGCGCACAGGCGAGTCGTGCCGCTGTCGTCCTTGCGCAAGTCGCCCGGCCTGCTGGGACTCTGGCCGCGTCAGCTGGCTTCGACGCACTGGTCTTTCAGGCTCGCACGCTCGCCGAGGCGTCGAGCGAACTCGCCGCCCTGATCACGGAGCATGCCGAGGCGATGGGCGTTCAGCTTTCAGTCCTCGAGCCTCGGGTCGACAGTGCGCAGAACTCCCCGCTGTCGCGTGTTCGTGTGCGGTGTGAGGGACAGTCGGACATCGCCGGCGTCGCCGGGTTGTTGGCGCTCATCGAGTCGGAGGAGCGGGTCCTCCGCGTTCCACGCCTCGCAGTTGTCGCGTCCAATCCGCAGGACGAGGACACGGTTCCGGAGCTGCTCCGGATCGAGATAGTGGTCGAGGCGATGGTGCTCGTGACAACTCGCGTCGTTCCCGCGAACGCGGGAATCCCGCCAGATTTCGCGCCGCTGAAATGAGAAGCGTTGACCTGATGACTGCCGCCGTCGGCCTGTGCCTCCTCGTCGTCGGCGTTGCGAAAGCCGGAATCGGCGGCGACCCCGGCGCGTCGATCGCCGAGGCAAAAGCTGCAGTAGCTGTCGCGCGAATCGCCGTCGCACCGGGTGCGGACTCGCTCTCGGCCCTGAGCGAGGCAGTGACTCGGCACGATCCATTCCGTGCTTCCCGGCGGCGGTCAGCTGTCGAGTTGTTGTCGGGCGTTGAGCAGGTCAGCGGGCCTCCGCCCGTCAGCCGTCCGGTATTGCGACTGGTGGGCATCGTCGGAGGCCCGCTCTGGTCGGCCCTGCTCGAGGGGATCCCCGGGCGGGAGGGAACGGTACTTGTAGCCGCAGGCGACACGTTAGCTGGTCTCAGGGTCAGGAGCGTCAGTGCCAGCACGGCGATCGTCATCGGGTTTGACACGACGTGGACACTGGACCTACGGAGGGTGGTGCCGTGAAATCGTCCACCAGAAACTTGCTCCAGACCCCCGCCTCCAAGCTCTCTTGTCACAGGGGACGCGCAGAACGGAGAGGCCTCAATCATAAAGCTTCGCTCGTCATTCCCGCGGCAAGGGGCGCATCGCCTTCGCTCGTCATTCCGGCGCAAAGAGGATCGCATTGCCTTCACTCGTCATTCCCGCGCAAGCGGGAATCCATGTTGATCCAACAGAAAACGGGTCCAAACGAAGCCCGGCCGTTCATGCTACGTGGACGTCGAATCCAGGACCTCTGCGACCTCTGCGTACTCCGCGGTGAAAGAACTTTCTCAGGCGTTGCGCGGAGGCTCGGGAACGTCGTACTGGCCGCAGTTGCCCTGCTCCTCTCTGCCACCCGAAGCCGAGCACTGCCCGCACAGGCACGCGATACCGTCTCGGTCGCGCGCGACAGCGTAACCGTCAAGCTCATCGACGTGGACCTTCGCGCGGCGATACAATCCCTCTCGCGATATCTCGACCGGCCCGTCGTCTTCGGCGCGATCCCCGCGACCAAGGTCTCGATCGAGACTCCCGCACCCGTTCCCCGCTCGCAGCTCCTTCCGTTGCTTCGCGGAGTCCTCGAGAGCAACGACCTCGAGCTGCAGATCGACTCCGGGTTCTACCGGATTCGACCACGTGCCGCACCTCCGGAACCTCAACAGCGTGAGCAGCCGGATTCGGCGAGACAGCAGCAACCCGTGGAGCTGTTCGTACTCCGATTGAGACATGCTCGTGCCACGGAGGTCGCGGCGACGGTCAACGCTCTCTATGGAAGGGCCGCGGCGTTCGGAGAACCTGGCAGTGCCGGATCGCGTTCGCTCTCGCAGGAGCTGCGCGAGAATCAGGTCCCGCCTGTCGACGCTCCGAGAAACCCGAACGTCAGTGTCGCGGTGGCTGGGAGGGATGCCGTGCTCTCGGGTGACGTTACGATCATCCCTGATCCGCGCGCCAACAGTCTGCTCATCCGTTCGTCGCGCAGCGACTTCGACCTGATTACCGCGGCCGTGCAGGCGCTGGACATTCGGCCTCTCCAAGTGCTGATCGAGCTGCTGATCGCCGAAGTGCGCCATGACCGGAGTCTCTCGTTCGGTGTGGAGAGTTCGTTGCCGAAGCAGAACATCCCGGGCTCGAAGACGTCGATCAGCGCCTCAACGGCCGGGATCGGACTTGGAGACTTCGTCCTCAAGCTGATGGAAATTGGCGGACTCGACGTGGATGCGACGTTGCGAGCGGCGGCAACCCGCGGGGACGTGTCGATCGTGTCGCGTCCGGTCGTGATCACCGCGAACAACCAGCCGGCGGAGATCCTGGTCGGCAGCCAGCGGCCGTTCGTGCAGGTGTCGCGGACCTTGCCAACCGATTCTCCGCTGCGGGATCAGGTGGTGCAGTACAAGGATGTGGGGACCAAGCTTTCGGTGCTGCCGACAATCAGCGACGACGGGTACGTCATGCTGGAGGTGACGCAGGAGGTGAACGCCGCGACGACAGAGACTCAGTTCGACGCGCCGATCATCTCCACCAGGTTCGTGAAGACGCGGCTCCTCATCAAGGACGGACAGACGGTTGCGTTAGGCGGGCTGACCGATCGCCAGCGTGATGCCAACCAGGGAGGTGTGCCCTTCCTGTCGTCCATTCCGTTGCTGGGCGGGTTGTTCGGCCGGACATCGCGACGGACCAGCGAGACAGAGCTCTTTCTCTTTCTGACACCGCACGTGCTCCGCACAGACGCCGACGCCGACTCGGTGACCCGGCCCCTCAAGGCCCGGGCGGAGAAGCTCAAGCCATGATTCCAGTCAACGAAACGCTCGTCGGTGATTCGGCGTGCATGGTGCGCCTTCGGGCGCAGATCGAGCGCGCAGCGAGGAGTCCGGTCCCTGTCCTTATCGAAGGGCCAACAGGGTCAGGGAAGGAACTGGTGGCGATTGCGCTGCACAGGTTGAGTCAGCGGACGGGGAAGCTCGTTCCGGTCAACGTCTGCGCCATCGCCGAGACGATGTTCGAGGATGCGCTCTTCGGACACGTGCGCGGGGCCTTTACCGGAGCGGTGTCGAGCTCGCGAGGGTTTGCGCTGGAGGCGGACCGTGGAAGTCTGTTTCTGGACGAGATCTCGTCTCTTGCGCTGCCGTCGCAGGCAAAGCTGCTGCGGATGATCGAGAGCAAACGCTTCCGGCCGATCGGTGGCCGTGAGGACCTGCAGAGCGACTTCCGGCTCATCGTTGCCAGCAACACCTCACTCGCCGATGAGACCCGGGAAGGGAGATTCCGTGAAGACCTGTTCCACAGGGTGTCTGCGCTCTCGCTGCAAGTTCCTCCGCTACGCGCTCGGCGAGGCGACGTCCCGATCCTATGCGAGCACTTCGCCCTGAGATTTGCCGAGCATGGTGGCCGGTTCGCGGAATTCGCACCGGCCGCGCTCGAAGCGCTGCAGCGATACGACTGGCCGGGAAACGTACGGGAGCTGCGGTCGGTGATCGAAGTCGCGATAACCATGGCAGACGACCTGGTCATCAGCTCAGCTGACATAGAGGCTCAACTTTGCCTGCGTCAGGGCCATCGGACTCAGGTTGCGAAGTCGATGGCGGCGCGTGAGGAGATGGCGCGTCTGCTCGCTACGCACGCAGGCGACACTCGGGAAGTCGCGGGCGCACTTGGCGTCAACAGGGCGACCGTTTATCGGCGGCTGAGGGAACTCGCGATCCCTACGCCAAAGAACCGCAGATCAACCGGCATCGCTTCGGCCTGACCGTCGACGCCCTTTCGCGCGAAATTCGCGCGAATTTGCGCGAACCTGTCGAGGCGAGAAACACATCAGTCGCGCCAACGGCAGTCGTCACAAGGAGTTCGCGCGCTGGCTGCGCAGGGAACGTCGCTTGCCTGAGTCGAGAGCACCAACCCTCCTCAGGTGAAAGATGATGACGTCCCGCACCAAGGTCGTCGCAGCCATGATCAGCGGCCTTTTGCTCACGGTTGCTCCCCTGACGGCGAGCGGGCAACGCGGTCAACCGCCCGTGAACAAAGGCGAGCTGCGTATCGTCAACGCGACTCCAGACAGCATCCGGGTCGAGCTGCGAATTGGGCCGAACCTCGCGTGCGACCAGAACCCCCTGGTCGGCGTACGCACGCTTGATGGCGGCAAGCGGTGGACCGTGCGAGCAACACGGCCGCTTTGCTACCGCTTTCTGCGTGACCCTGCACGCTCGTCCACCTGGTCGGGTTGGGTCCGCAGGGTCCCCGCCCGATCGAGCGTAGTCGCGGACAGCGTCTAAGCCCGCCCTGCCGGTTCTGGATCCAGACGAACCGCAAGCCGCGCTCATAAAACAAGTCAAGAAACGCATTCGCCTGAATCATCGACCTCGAGGTCCGTCAAATGATCCGTGGAATCGCCCTCGCTGGCATGGCCGCCAGCCTTGCCTTCTCGACCTCAGTCCGCGCCCAGGCCCCCGCACCCTGGATAGGCTTTTCTCCGCAGGACCCGAGCTCGGTGCAGAGCGCCTCGGTGAATCTCGTCATCGACGTGTGTGACCAGGAGTCCGTAATTCTTCCAGAGAATGCCGCTGTATCGTGGAACGGTGCGGCCGTTGCGGTCGCCTACCCCGGAGGACTGAACTGCGGCGGCGACAACCCGCTGCGCATGACAAAAACCGTGACGGCGATTGTCGGCGACAACGAGCTCAAGGTCGACATCGAGGATGAACTGGGGTGGACGACCGAGTACGCCCACTACTTCTTCGGGGCGTGGATCACGCCGCGGGACAACGCCGCCGGAACGATCCGCGCCAACGGCACTAGTGGCGCACCGGCGTCGTTCGAGTTTCTCGTGCAGAACACGGCGGGCACACCGCAGACGTACGACTTCGCCCTCAACTGCCTTGACGCGGCCATCCAGCCATGCGGGTTCGCCGGGGGAGGCCAGTCGCTGACCCTGACCTTCAATGCCGGGCAGACGCGCATTGTGGGGGTCACCGCGACCACTGCAGCGCCCGGATTGACCGGTGCGCTGATCCTCAAAGCGCGCAAACAGGGGACATCAATCCTCGCCGATTCGACCGGAGTGTTCCTGACGACAGTCGCGAAGACGATTGAGGTGTTGGCGCCGTCCGTCAGCAGGACGGTTTTTCTCAACACCGCAAAGACACAGGCGTGGGCCGTGCGGAACAACAGCTCTTCAGGCCCGCCGATCACGCTTGGCTACACCTTTCGGTGCGCCGCCTCGACTAGCTGCGGTCCACCGGTGTCGCCGTCAAATCCGATGACGCTGGACCCTCTCGAGACCGACAGCATCCGGATGCAGTTCGTGACGGGCAATCCCGACCCGGCCGACACCTTGCATCTGGCCGTCTTCGACGTGAACGCCACCGCCAATCGCGACAGCGGGACGGTGATCGTGGCAACCAGCGCCCCGACTGTAACCGTCACCGCACCGGCGACAGTGACACCTCCAAGCAATGCGTTCACCAATGTGACCTTCACTCTTGGGGACACGCAGGGAACCACGCTCCACAATTGGACGCGCACGTGCACCAACGTGGCCTGCGTGGGGCCGAGCAGCGGTCAGGTCAGCCCGGGCACAACGACCTCGCCGTTCGTCGTGGAATACACCGCCGGCAACGTGGGGGCGGCGAATGGATCGATTGGTCTCGTTCTGACCCAGGTTGGCGAAGCGATGAACACGGCGACCGCCGGAGTGACCGTTGCGCCCACGATCAGTGTCGCGTTCGCTCCACCGTCGAAAAGCGTGAACAAACAGCAGAATACGCCGACCAACGAAGCGTTCGTGCTGACCAACGCCGCGCAAGGTTCGCAGACCTTCACGGTGAGCGTCGTCCTGCCTTGCACAAACATGACAAGCTGCTCGGTGACGAATCCGGTGACGGCATGGGCCGGCAACAACGGATCGGTGACGGCGAACTTCACGCCCGCTTCCGTGGGCCAGACGGGAACGATGACACTGCGGGCCGAGCAGCAAGGCAACGTCGCCAACGCCATTCAGGCGACCATCACGGTCACCCCGACGTCCACGCCGATCCTGACGCTGGTGGCGCTCTCCCCGCCGGGAGCCGCCAAGAACGAGTATGCGAACGCGACGGACACGCTCAAGTATGTCGCCACATGGAGTGGTGCGAGTCCACTCAGCGTCACGTATGCGCCACCGGCGTGTTCAGGGATTCTGTCGGCCTGTCAGACCCCAACGAAGACCAGCGTGCCCGCGAGCAGCGTGCCTGACACTGTCGTGGTGGTGCATCAGGTAGGCAACGCTGGTTCAACCGGGCCTGCGCAACTCACCGTTAATCAGCAAGGCGGAGGCGCCAGCGCCAACACCACAATAACGGTAACCTCCGCGCGACCGCGCGTGACAGTGAAACCCGCGCCTCCATCCACGTCCGATCCCGACTCGACGATCTTCCTGCCAACGACGAACAAGCAGTTCGTGTTCTCGGTGACGAACGATACGAGCTACGCAGCGACGTACAATCTGTTCGTGACCGACGATGCGGTAAACGTCCTCACGGGTTGCACCGGTCCCACACAGGTCGGCCCGATCGGCGCCAACCAGACGCAGAACGTCACCGTGACGTGCGCCAATGCGAACACGGGACTCAACGGATGGGTGGAGCTCGAAGCGCGCGAAAAAGACAAGCCGGGCAACAAGGACAGCGGTCGATGGAACGCGACTGTCGGCGCGTATCTCGTTGTGGTTCAGCCCAAGGGCACGGCCGTGTCGGTGCCGGCGGGCGCGGGCCAAACACAGATCTTCACCGTCGACAACACAGGGACGCTCCCGGCCACGTTTGAGTTCTCGACCGGCGCAGGCCTGTGCACAACGCACGTGACCTGCACCTCGGTCTTCCCGGCGAGCCAGTTGATCACACCGAGTGAACCGCCGGTGAGCGTGACCGTCACATACAACTCCGGCGTCGCCGGGAACACCGGCGGCCAGGCGAAGCTGCACGCGAACGTCCTCGGCCGGCCCATCACCTTTGACCAGGGCTCGGTCACCGTCACAGCGACCGCCGCCGCGGGCAACATCGTGGCCGATCTGTCCATCAACAACTTCGACAACTACAGGACAGACCTCTGCGAAGCCTCGTGCTTTGCCGTTCGCTCGGCGGTCAGCACCGTGCCGTATATCGCGCAGGGTGAGCCCCGTGGTGTGACCCTGCTCTACAACAGCGACGCAGTGGCGGCCCGGCCGATCATCCACGCTGACGTCAGGATCGCTGCACTGCAGTCGGGTGCCCTGCAGGAGTACTGGCTCGAGGCAAGAGACAGCATTGGCGGCGTCATCACCTTCGTCAACGGCGATACCAAGCTGCGATTCACGCCACCGCTCCCGGCGGCACAAACGACTACGAGTGTGCGTCTCTCGGGTCAGTTTGATGCGACGCAGTATTCCACCGGTGTGCATGAGATCAGCCTTCTTGTCAGCGCGAAGTACGCGACGCCGACGCCCACCGAGACCAAGACCATCGCGACGAAGATCCTCGTCGTCAACGAACGGAAATCGCCCGTCGCCAAGGGGTGGTCGATTGCCGGTCTCTCGAGGCTCCAGGTCGTGAACACCACCAATGCACTCATCGTGGACGGATCGGGAAGCGCGGTCTACTTCGTCGGCTGCGGCCTGCACTGCTTCACATCGCCCGGTGGGGAGTTCTCGCGGCTCACCTCAGCAGTCATCGGCGGGCTCCTCAAATACATCCGTACCTTTCCGGATTCCTCGCAGGCGCACTACCGAACCGACGGGCGCCTCGAGCGCACCATCAACCGCGAACTGACCGACACCGTCACGTTCGACTATGACGGACAAGGCCGGCTGACGCAGGTCAGCGATCCGATCCGCAAGTACAACAGCGGATTCAATCGGATGTATACGGAGCTGACGTACAACACCCAAGGCATCACGAGCGTCAAGGATCCCGGTCCGCGGACGTCACAGAGCGTCGGCAGTCGGGTAACTGTGTTCGCCGTCAGCTCGAGCGACTCGACGCTGACCCAGGTCACCGAACCGGGCGGACTCGGCATCGTCACGAAGTTCCTCTACGACGCATCGAAGCGTCTGCAACGCGTGATCGATCCGCGGCCCGACACAACGCGGTTCGTCTACAACGCGACAACGTGGAAAGTTGACAGCGTCATCTCCCCACTGTTCAAGAAATTCCCCAGCGGGACCAACGATACGACCCGCCTGCGGACCAGGCTCAAACCATGGCAGACCGTCAGCCTGCCGCTGACGACGACGACGAGCACCATGTTCACGCCGGCGAGGGCCGATACGATCCGCGCAGCGATCACTGAACCCGGTGGGCAGGTCACGGCCTTCACCGTCGACCGCTGGGGCCAGCCGCTGGTCACGACCGACCCGCTCGGCCGCCTGACAACAATCGCGCGACAGAGTCTGACCGGACTTCCGCTGTCGGTGACGAGCTTCACTGGCGCGGTCGATCAGTTCACGTACGACGCCGCTTCCGGACTCCCGTTGACGGTGCACCCCGCGGGGCAGACGCTCACAACAATCGCGTACGGGACGTTCAATCAGGTCACCAGCATCACCGCCAGCAGCCAGCCCACTCGCAGCTTCGTGCTCGGTCCGCGCGGCCGAGTCGACCAGGCCAAGATCATCGGAAGCACGACGTACACCACGCAATACGGGTACGACCCCCGGCAGCGGGTGAACAGCGTGACGGATCCCGGCGGTCATACCACGTTCTACACGTACGATGGCGACTTCGGCAACGTGAAGACGTCGAACGCGCCCGGCTCCCGCCTGGTCACGACGCACTTCGACGCTTTCGGCCGGGACTCAGCGTTCGTGCACACGATCCTGCCGACCCGCACCTTCCTCTACGACTCCCTCAACCGTGTCAAAACCGACAGCCTCGCGGCGTCCCTGTCGGATCCTGTCGCGGTGACCCGGTACGGGTACTCCGACAAGGTCAATCTCACCAGCGTGGACGACCCGGCCAACAATCTCTACACGTTCGTCTACAACGCACTCGGGGACCTGACGCAGCAGACCGATCCCTTTGGCGGCACCGAGAAATCGCACTACGACTTCCAGGGGCGCCTGATCGCCTGGGTGAGCCGCCTCCCCGACGACAGCGTACGGACGACGTACGACGTGCTCCATCGGCCCACTCAGATCCTGGCCGTGCGCGGCATGACCGCGATGCGCACGAACACCTTCACCTACGACCCGAACGGCCTCTGGGTGGTAGGGGCGAACGGGGTATCCCGCGACTCGATCGTCATGGATGCGAGCGGATGGACGACGCAGGTGGCGACGCGGTTCACCTCGGCGCCGAACTCTCCCATCATCCGGACCTACCTCAAGGATGCCGCCGGCCGGCTGGACTCGGTACACGTCACGTATCCGGGCAGCATTGTCGCGACCGGTCGGAAGTACGTCTGGAACACGACGACCGGCGCGTTGACCGCGGCGCGCGTGAACGGGAACGGCCCTGCCATCACGTTCGGCGGCACGGAACTCGTGCCGACCGCCGTGACCTACCCGGGGGGCGTAACCGCGACGATGGGGACGCTGTCGATCCACAACCAGTTCCGGCAGAAGTACACCCCGACCACGCTCGACCCGTCGTTCTGGCGCCTGCTGAACTACGACCAGGTGGGGCGTGTGGATGTCCAGCATTCGCTCGCGGCGGGCAACACCGCGGTGCGCAACTTCAAGTACGACACGCGGGGACGGCTCAAGGCGGTCTTCGACTCGACTGCGCAGACCGGCAACCCGCCCTGCGAGACGCTGACGGATCTCGACTATGGCGGCGTACTGTGCGGGAACCCGGTTGTGAACTTCAATGGGCTCGACTCGGTGAGCTACTCGCCGATCGGGAATCCGAAGTATCTGCGCCAGGGCTGGGGGGCGGAGAGCGTGTTCTACAACAGCGGGTTCGGGAGCCGGATGACCAAGTGGCCACGCGGGGCGC
>JBQTIW010000041.1:0-16416 GCA_052387735.1 Gemmatimonadaceae bacterium | reverse complement strand
GGTGTGGTTGGCGATGTTTTGGGGGGGGGCGGTGTAAAGGTCCCCGGGGGCGGGGCCCGCGGCCGCTCCCCCCGCCACTCGTTCACCCGCTTGCCTGCCCGTTCTCCTCCGTAGGACTTGCAGCCTCTGCGCTCATCCCCACGAAGAAGCGAATCCCCGCGTCGATTTCAAAACACCGCGTGACTTCCCACGCTCCGCCGGGCTCGGTCGAATAGTCCGCGTCGAATACGGGCTTCGACGGCTCCGTCACGAAACCCCGCTCGGCGAGTGCGGCGCGAACGCGACCTCCGACGGCGTTGCTCAGCTCCTCGAACACCGTTGCCTCGCTGTCCTCAACGCTTGCCGGACGCTTCGACACCTGGCTCGCGAGTCCAACGGCGTGGTCCCGTGCGCACGCAATTACGATGGTGACACGGATATCCGACGACAGAAGCGAGAAGCGCGATGCGACTCCATGCACGATCGCCAAGGGTGCGTCGCAGCGGACGGTGTTCACATCCTGGCCTGACATCACGCCGAGCGTCTGCCGGGTGGCCGCGGCCAGCCAGGTGGCGCCGGAGTCGTGCAAGAACTCCGTGATCTTCTCGGCAGGGGTGGTGCCTCGGAGCAGCGTTCGCGCCAGCTCATCCGCAAACGCCTGGGGGTCCATCGTGCGCTGAATGTGGCCCCGGAATGCGCTCGCGACGCTCTGCCTGGTCAGGTCCCTCTCGGCACAGAGCCAGAATTGCGGCACGGAGACCTGCATTCCTGTCGCCAGCTTCTCGATGAAGCTGCACAATTGCACTTCGCCAACCAGCGGAAGGCCTTTGGCCACCACCACGACCGTAGGCTTGAGCTCCGATTCCTTGAAGATGCGCAGCGCGTGCGCCCCGGACGTGGCTTCGAGGATGGCGAAGTCTCCCTCCAGCAGTGGTTTGCAGAATTGACGGAACTCCGGATCGGGGTCCACGAGCATCAGCGTGCGACGCCCCTCCACCACCTGGCGTCGGCGCCAGCCGCTGTGCTGCTCGATGACCTTGGCAAACCGTTCCTGCACCTCGGCCGAGCGGATCGGTTTGAGGATGTAGTCCTGGATGCCTAACGCGACCAGCGCGGTAATCTGCTCCTTGTCCTTGACTGCCGACATGCACACCACGGGCAGCTGGCGGTGCGCCTTGGAGGCGCGCACGGCTTCGACCAGGGCTCGGCCGTCGAGCTCGGGCATCTGCAGGTCGGTCAGGAGAAAGTCCGGATTCTCCGACTCCAGTTTCTCCAGTGCTTCCAGCCCGTCACCAGCTTCGACGATTTCGTCAGCCAGGTGACCGAGCACGCGCTTGAGCATTTCCCGGGTGACGAGATCATCCTCAGCGATCAGAATCTTCATCGAGCGGGTAACCGATCTTGCGAGAGGTGAAGCCTGCTATTCCAGGCGGTCGGACCGATGTCTTGAGTATCGGCACCCCCTCAGGGCGCATTAACGGGGGTTCACCGATCCGGCCGACATGCGCAACGCCTTGGGCGCAATCTCTTCCAGAGGGTGGACCTCCTCGACGGCGCCCAGTTCAATCGCCACGCGAGGCATGCCGAAGACGACGCACGTCTCCTCATCCTGCGCAATCGTACGCGCACCCGTGTCGCGCAGCAGCTTCATCCCTCTTGCCCCGTCGTCTCCCATCCCGGTGAGCATGATGGCAATGGCGTTGGGTCCGACGGCATGTGCACAGGACTCGAACAGCGCATCGACCGAAGGGCGATGCCGGTTCACCGGGGCGTCCTGAGTGATTCGTACGCGATACTCCGCTCCGCTTCGGACCACGCGCATGTGAAAGTTGCCCGGGGCAAGCAACGCCTGGCCGGGCACCACACGATCGCCGTCCGCGGCTTCGCGCACGTTGATCCGACATAACGAGTCGAGCCGCTCGGCGAACGACTTCGTAAAACGCTCGGGCATGTGCTGCGCGATCACGATCCCGGGGGCATCCGCGGGAAGGGCCGTAAGCACCACACGGAGTGCTTCCGTTCCTCCGGTCGAAGCACCGATGCACATCATGCGGTGGGTCGCCTCGGCGAACGATGCGCCGCTCCATTGCGAGGCAGCGGTCTTCGCGATGGGGGCCGATCGCACGTGTTGCACCGATGCGGATCGGCGTCCAACTCGTGCGCCCGCGGCAGCCTTGACCTTGGCGATGATCTCGTCCCCCAGATCGTTGGTTCCGGCCTGCACGTCCAGCTTGGGTTTGGTTACGAAGTCCACCTCGCCGAGTTCGAGGGCACGCAGGGTCGTGGCACACCCCTGTTCCGTGAGCGACGAGACCATGACGATTGGCATTGGTCGTGTCTGCATCAGCTTGTCGAGGAACGTCAGGCCGTCCATCCGCGGCATCTCGACATCAAGGGTGACGACATCGACACGCTCGATCTCCTTCATGCGCCGCCACGCCGAAATGGGGTCGGACGCGGTGCCGGCAATCGCGATCTGCGGATCGCGCGACAGAATACTCGAGAGCAACTGGCGCATGAGCGCCGAGTCGTCGACGATGAAGACGTTGATGCGCCGGGCGCTGTTCATACGAAGCTCGCGAAGGGGGGGGCTAGAACAGCTCAATGTCGCCTTCATCGAGCGACGCCTGCTGCACGGCCTGTCGATTGACCATCCGCTCCGCGCGGTGCGCGGCGAGGCGCCGTTCGACGTCGGTGAACTCGCCGTGGGTGAGGCCCACGATATCGTTGGCCACGGCACTGTGCAGCGGAGCCGCATGGCGGGCGAACGTTTCGAGCCATACGAGTCGCCTGTCCACGTGAGCCAGCAGCTGCGAAGCCATGTCCTCGAACTGGAGGCTCTGGACTACGAGCATCGATCCCCGCGTGATCTCCTCGGCCAGGGCGCGAACGTCGCGCGCGGCGTCGGTCCCGGTCGCCGTCCCCAGGCCCTGCACGGCGCGGCTCTGTGCCCGTGCCTGACCCAGCATCGTGTGAAACGCCTGGCTCAACTTGCCGGTGGCGTCCCCCAGGAGTGAGCGCAGCTGCTGCAGATCGCGAAGCGTCGCGGCGAACTCCTCCTGGAGCACGTCATGAACCTCCCGATGCAGCACGTCGGCTCGTTCACGCAGCTGGGCGTGCGGTAGAGGAGGCACCGCGCTGGGATGAGACATGAGCGCCGCCTGGCTAAAAGAGAACAGCGTCGACGTCGGCGTCGGCGGCCGGGCGCACCGGCTCCGGCGCACGGATGGCCACCTGTTCCTCGGTCTTGAACACCGCTCGGTCGCGCTCGGAGTCGAGGGCCCGCACCCGGACCTTCGACGTGTCGGTGTTAAAGCGGACCTCCAGCGGGTTCGTGCCTCCCAGCTGTTCGGCGTCGATCGGAATGCGTTCGGTCGCGAGGAAGGCGCGGATGAACTCCGCGTTCTTGCGGCCGACGTCGGCGCCGGTCTTGAGCGCGCGGATCACGCTGGCGCCACCGAACACCTTGGCGCGCAGGCGCGACCGCTCACCGCCAAGCTTCATCACTTCGTTGATGAGGAGTTCCATCGCGTGCACGCCGTAGCGCGCCGGCCGATCAGTATTCTCGCCGACCGGAAGCATGAAGTGGTTCATGCCACCCACGCCGAGGGCTGGGTCATAGATGCAGGCGGCCACACACGACCCGAGGACGGTGCGTATCTCGGTAGCGTCCCGACTGGCGTGCACGCCGCCGGCTTCGATGCGCACGAGCTTGCGTCGCGGCTGCGCTGCCGCCTCTGGTGCAACACGAGCGACCGGCCGAGGCCGGACGTCAAGCACGGTCCGACGGGGAGCGTCGCCGCTCCGGCGATAGATCGTCTTTCCCACCGGGGCGAACAGCTCCGTGAGCCAGGAGAGATTCTCGGAGTGGCCAACGATCATCGCGCCACCTGGCACCAGCCGCTCGGCGAATCGTCGGAAGAGCGTGTCCTGCGTCTCCCGGTTGAAGTAGATGATCACGTTGCGGCAAAAGATCACGTCGAACAATCCGCGATCGGGCCACGCGCCGTCGGCGAGATTCACGCGCTCGAACGTCACCATCTGTTGCACGTCCGGGCGGACGCGATAGAGCCCCGCCTTGCTGCCGTCGCCTCTGAGGAAGTGCCGGCGAACGAGATCGGGCGAGAGCTCGGTCACCCGATCCTCGGCGTAGACACCAGCCTTCGCGGTAGCGAGCACTTTCGTGTCGATGTCGGTGGCGAAGATCTCCACACTGACGCGCGCATCGCGCGCCGTCATGGCAATGGAATAGGGCTCTTCGCCGGTCGAGCAGCCTGCGCTCCACACGCGGATCGATCGCCCGCCGAACGAAGGGAATGTCTCGCGCAGCAGGAAGTCGAAATGGTGCTGTTCGCGGAAGAACGACGTCTTGTTGGTGGTGATCGCGTTGATCAGCTCCAGCATCTCGCCGCCGCACGGATCGGCGTTCTGCAGCAACTCGATGTACTCCTTGTAGTCTCGCATCCCATGGAAGCGGAGCCGCTTGGCGAGACGCCCTTCGACGAGTGACTTCTTCTGCTCAGTGAGGTGGATCCCCGCCGTGCGTTTGATCAGCTCCTGCAGGAACGCGAAATCGCGCGCACCAAGGACCGGGGGCCCGAACGCGATCGGTTCCGACGTGCTCGCCATGCTAGAAATCCACGAAACCGTCGTCGCCGTCGGCGGACGTCGTCACGGTCGCCGCTCGCTTGACACCGGGTTGGGACAATGCCGCGTTGCGCCTGAGCACACCTGACGAAGGCGCGCTCGGTCGGACCGCGAGCACGCTCGTGGGCGGCTGCGTTTCTCCATCGAGCCTGAACCACGACACCATCGAATCGAGCTCGCGTGCCTGCTGCGAGAGCGTACCCGCCGTCGCCGAAAGCTCTTCGTTCTGTGCAGCATTCTGCTGCGTCACCTGGTCCATCTGAAGGACGGCGCGATTCACTTCCTCGATGCCGACGGTCTGCTCGCGGCTCGCCGCGGCGATCTCGGCGACGATGTCGGTCACGCGCTTCACACTGGACACGATTTCCCGAAGCGACTGTCCCGATTCGTTGACGAGCGCGCTCCCCAGGTCGACCTTGGCCGACGACTCCTTGATCAACCCCTTGATTTCTTTAGCGGCCGATGCGGATCTCGCCGCGAGGCTGCGCACTTCCGCCGCCACGACGGCAAAGCCGCGACCTTGCGCGCCGGCTCGGGCGGCTTCCACGGCAGCGTTGAGCGCCAGGAGGTTCGTCTGGAAGGCGATCTCGTCGATCGTCGTGATGATCTCGTTGATCTTCCGCGACGACTCATTGATCTCACTCATTGCCGTCACGGCATCGCCGACCACGCGGCCCCCCTTGTCGGCGACTTCATGCGCGGCAATGGCAAGGCGGCTGGCCTGGCCAGCGTTCTCCGCGTTCTGTTTGACGGTCGCGGTGATCTCTTCCATCGACGCCGCAGTCTCCTCGAGAGAGGACGCCTGCGTCTGCGCTGCGGAGGAAATGTTGTCCGCCACCGACGCGAGCTCGCGCGATGCGATGGCGACGTTACCCGACGACCCGCGGATGCCCACAGCAATCTCGGCCAGGCGGCTGAGAAACGCGTTGAAGGACTCGGCCAGGTCGCCGAGCTCGTCGCGCGTGGTGACGTGCAGACGCTTGGTGAGATCGCCGTCGTGCGAGACTTCGCGCATCACGTGAGCCGTGACCGCGATGGGCTTTGCAATCTTGCCGCTGAACCACGTGGCGAAGACGGCCAACGCGACGGCGGCGAAGACCGCGATCGCGACCACTGCGTTGCGCAGAGCGCGGGCTGGCGCCAGGGCTTCCTCTTCCCTGACGCGAACGAGCGTGCCCCACCCGAACTTCGGCAGATACTGCTGCGGGGACGCCCCATATCCCGCGATATAGTCGATGTCGGCGCTGGCATCGTGATGCGGCGTCCAGCCGACCTTGTGCTGGACGGCCTCGGCGGCACCGGACCAGCCCTGCTTTAACAGGTTTGTCTCCAGGGCACCCGCTTCGTCGACGTCATCATGGAGCAAGGTGCCATCCTGCTTGATGAGCGTGAACAGGATATTGCCACCCGACGCCTGCTTGTAGCTGGTGCGCGCTTCGGCCATGATGGTTTCGGCGATGCGTTGCTGCGACGCGTAGTTGCGCCACACACCGATGATGCCGCCGCTCGCATCGCGAATCGGCGCCGTGAACGTCGTGACCTGTTCGGCGTCACCGTAGAGCCGGCTCACCCAGGCGTTGCGGTGAACGTCTTCGGTAAGCGTTTCGCCCGGTTTGATCGCGCCCGACATGCCTTGCCGAAACCAATCCTCTCCGGAGACGTCCTCGCCCGTGAGGAAACCCGTGTTCAACGGCTTCCCCGTGTGATCCACCGAGTTCACTACGACAATGCGGCCGCTGCGGTCGGCGATGACCATCAGGTCGTAGAAGCCGTAGACCACCATGTACTCGTCGGCGAGAGTACCGATCTGGCTCCAGTTCCGGATGCGTGACGACGCCAGGCTGAACGCCTGCACGTCGCCGTACCGTTCGAAATAGTTGCGATCGATCTTGTCGGCCACCTGGAACGCGACCTGTGCCAACGCGTCGCCGGCATCGGTGACCAGCGACTGGCTCGCCCGCCGATACGCCACCACGCCCACCACCGTGACCGGGACGAGGCCCATCACCAGCGATGCAGCCAGTAGCTTGGAGCGAACACTGCGGATCTTCAGGTGTGCGAGCATAGAAACCTGTGTGAAGGAGGGTGGTCTACAGAAGCGCGTGAGGCTGCTCAGGACTGCTCGAGCAGCGCGAGGTCCGCGTGGACGATCTTGTCGATGTCCAACAGGGCAATCAGCTGGTCATTGTGTTTCGCGAGACCGCGGACGTAAGCACCACCTAACGCGACGGTGAGTTCCGGCGTCGGCTGATTGGCCTCGGGAGGAAGATCGATGACGTCTTCCACCGAATCCACCACCAATCCCACCACGCGACTGCCGATATTGGCGATCACGAACACGCTGAAGCGATCGTCGGGCCGTTCGGGAAAGCCAAATCGCGCACGCAGATCCACGATCGGCACGACCACGCCGCGGAGGTTGGTCACTCCTCTCACATGCGGTGGCGTGTTCGGCATGCGTGTGATGGTGCTCACCCCCTTGATCTCCTGGACCTTGAGGATCTCCAGTCCGTAGTGCTCATCGGCCAGGATGAACGTGAGGTACTGGTTGGCGTCCGTGGCGTTGATGTCCTGGTCGAGCGTGGAGAGCTGCGTCATAGAGCCTCGTCTTCATGAGGGTCCGCGGTGGCGGCGATGCCCGCCAGCGCGGCGCGACCGTCGGGCACGACCCGACGGCTGGTGAAGCGGTACAGTTCCTGAACGTCCGCGATCAGCGAGACGCGTCCATCGCCAAGGATGGTCGCCCCCATGATCGCTTCCAGCTTGCGGTAGTTTGTTTCCAGGTTCTTGATCACCACCTGCTGCTGACCGATGACCTCGTCGACCAGCAGGCCAAAGCGCCGGCCGTCGGTCTCGGCGATCACCACGATGCCCTGACTCGGCTCGGTGACGGCGTCCTCTTTCCCGAACACCACGTGCAGCCGGATGAAGGGGATGGACTCGCCCCGCACCACCAGCACTTCGCCGCCGCCGAGGATCGCGCGGACGTCGCGCGGATTCGGACGCATCGATTCCACCACCGAGAGGAGCGGCAACACGTACGACTCGCCGCCCAGCGAAATGATGAGGCCATCGAGAATGGCCAGGGTCAGCGGCAAGCGGATGCGGACCCGACTGCCTTTCCCCGGATGTGACGTGAGCGACACGGAGCCGTTGAGGGCTTCGACGTTCCGCTTCACGACGTCCATCCCCACGCCGCGGCCGCTCAGGTCACTCACCTGCGCCGCGGTAGAGAAACCGGGCGCGAAGATCAGCGCATGGATCTCATCGTCACTCAGCGAGTCCTCGCCGCGGATGAGGCCATTGGCGATGGCCTTTTCCCGAATCCGAGCCTTGTCGAGGCCGCGCCCGTCGTCGTCGATCTCGATGATGACGTTGCCGCCTTCGTGGAAGGCCTTGAGCGCCACGACCCCGGTTTCCGGCTTGCCCGCGGCGACCCGCTCGTCAGGCGTCTCCAGTCCGTGATCCATGGCGTTGCGCACGAGATGCGTCAGTGGATCACCGAGTCGTTCGATCATGCCCTTGTCGAGCTCCGTCTCGGCGCCGATGAGGTCGAGTCTCACCTTCTTGCCAAGCCGGGTCGCCGTATCGCGCACCAGTCGTGGAAAGCGGTTGAAGACGGTGGCCACCGGCAGCATGCGCACGGACATCACGCGTTCCTGCAGCTCGCGCGTACTCCGGTCCAGCGCAGCGAGGGCTTCCTGCAGCTGCTGCAACTGCGACATGTCGAAGCCGTGGGCGATCTGGTTGACCATCGCCTGAGAGATCACCATCTCGCCGACCAGATCAACCAGCGCGTCGACCTTGTCGGTGGGCACCCGGATCGTGGACGTTTCGACCGCCGGGCGCGACTCGCTGCCAGACGCCGTTTTGAGGGGGGGCGCGTTGGCGGCGACGCCGGCCCGCGACAGGTCGTCGGTCACATCGCGAATCGAGTGCTCGCAGTCGTCTTCCACGAACAGGAACACCTGGGAGATCGCTTCACGACTGGCCGTCGTCAGCAACTTGATGACCCAGATGAGCTGGCACTGCTCGGGATCGAGTGTGTCGAGGGTTTGCAGTCCCGTGGTATCGCAGACGATCGAGACTTCGTCGCCAAGCTCGGCGACTTCGCGCACCAGCAACATCGGGTCCTGTCCGGCGCTGAACAGCCGCGGTTTGGGGACAAACCGGACGGAGTACCACCGCGGCTCGCCGGCGACCGGCGCAGCGGCGGCCGGCCGGGAGGGGGCCGGCGCCGGTGGACCACCTAACGATGCCTTGAGTGCGGCGGTCACCGCGGCGAAGTCGACGTTGCCGGCGCTGTCCGAGCGACTGGCGGCCAGCAGGTCCCGCAGCGTGTCGTTGGAGCGGAACAGGAGCTGGGTCAGCTCGGCCGTCGGCACCATGGTCCCGCCGCGCAGCCGATCCAGGACGCTTTCGAACTCGTGTGTGAACGACGCGATCTCGGCAAACCCGAGCGTCGCGGCGAGGCCCTTCACGGAGTGCACGGCCCGGAAGACCGCGTTCATCTCCTCGGCGTCCACTGCCCCCGTGTCCAGTCGGAGCAGTCCCTGCTCTACTGACGAAACGTGTTCTGCGGCCTCCTCGAAGAAGGCATCGCGGAACTCGAGCATGTCATCATTCATGGTCAGGTCGTGGCCTCGTAATGATCAGGGAACGACTTTGGCGACGACCTTGAGCAGCATCTCGGGATTGAACGGCTTCACGAGCCAGCCGGTCGCGCCGGCCGCCTTACCCTGCTGCTTCATGTGTGGCTGCGACTCGGTCGTCAGCACGAGGATCGGCACGCCCTTCAGGTCTTCGCGGCTGCGGGCATGCCGAATGAAGGTCAACCCGTCCATTACGGGCATGTTGAGATCGGAGATGATCAGGTCGACGTTTTTTCCCTGCAGGACGTCCAGCGCCTGCTGGCCATCACCGGCGGTCAGCGTGTGAAAGCCGGCCTCCTTGAGGGAAAACGAAACCATCTCTCGCATCGTGGTCGAGTCGTCCACGACCAGGGCAGTCTTGGCCATCGGTGAGCAGGGGTGGCGCGGTGAACCGGAAGGGGTCGTACGTTAGGCCGTGGTGTGAACGAGACCTGTGTAGTCGAACCGCCAGGCCAGGTCCGCGGGCACGTTGATGACACGTAGCGCCCCACCGCGCGCAGCCAGCGCGTTGCGCAGAGCCAGCACGACCTGCAGGCCCGCGGTGTCCGCTTGTTCGAGCTCGGCACAGTCGATCACCACCGACGCCGAGTGCGCCGCGGCTTCGCGCACGCGATCCAGAAGCGCGCGCGCGGTACGGAGGGTTTCGGTTGGGCCGAGGGCCAGAACGCTCTCGTTCGCCATACGCTTCGCGGGTCGGTGATGAAGGGGGATGCGGCCACTTGCTACCGGTCTGAGTTTCGGTTGATCAGGGAACCTCCTTGAGGTGCTATTAACGACAAATCGGTTGGAGTCGTCCAACTGTCGGACTCGAGATCAGGGGTCGAGATGCATCGGACTTCGCTTGTTGCAAGAACCGCTGTTCTGGCCATCGCCGGATGGTCGTTGGCACTCCCCGAGGCGGCCTCGGCCCAGGTGGGCGGTGTCGCCATCAACCGTGAGCTCAGTGATCGAGAGCAGGCGATTCATGTGTTGAACCGCCTGTCCTTCGGCCCGCGGCCAGGCGACGTCGACGCCGTGGTTCGCCTCGGTGTCGACAACTGGATCTCGCGACAGTTGGCGCCACAGCGGATCCCCGATCCCGTCGCGACGGCGGCCCTGTCGTCATACACATACCTGAACGCCAGCGCGGCTGAGCTCCGCGATCAGTTTCCACCTCCCGGAGCAGTGCGGCGGATGGCGGAAGGCCAGATGACGGCACGTGACAGCCGGTCCCTTCGACGCCAGGTGCGCGAAGGTCGCCAGTTCATTGGCGAGTTGATGTCCGCGCGCGTTGCCCGTGCCGTGGTATCCGAGCGCCAACTCAACGAAGTCATGACCGACTTCTGGTTGAATCACTTCAGCGTGTTCGTGGGGAAGAACGCCCAGATGCGCTACCACCTGCCGGCCTACGAACGCGACGCGATTCGCCCGCATGTCCTCGGCAAGTTTCGCGATCTGCTCGGCGCCGTGGCGCGGAGCCCCGCGATGTTGATCTATCTGGACAACGCGATCAGTGTGGCAGACAGCACGCGGCCGACGCTGGCCGATCGTTCCATTGCCGAGCGGCGGTTGCGCCGTGTGCGCGGCGCGGTCGGCGCCAATGCGCGACGTCCTGGCGCAAGGATCGACAGCGCGGGGCTCGAGCAGCTGCTGGCACGTCGTCCGAAAGGCCTCAACGAGAACTACGCCCGTGAACTGCTGGAACTGCACACGCTGGGTGTTGACGGAGGCTACACGCAGGCCGACGTGATCGAAGTTGCGCGCGCACTCACCGGTTGGACCGTGCGCCCAGGTCGTCAGGGTGGAAGCGGTTTCCAGTTCAATCCGATCGCACACGATGCCGGCGAGAAACGCATTCTGGGGCAGCGCTTTGGTCCGGGCCGCGGCGAAGAGGAAGGAGAGGCCGTCCTCGACCTGCTGGCCCACCATCCCTCCACGGCGCGCTACATCGCGACCAAACTGGTGACGCGGTTCGTGTCGGACGCGCCTCCGCCGGATCTGGTCGACCGCGCGGCGGAGGCCTTTCGCCGAACCGACGGTGACCTTCGCGAGGTCGTGCGCTCGATCGTCACGTCACCCGAGTTCTTCTCACGGGCGGCGTACCGGAGCAAGGTCAAGTCGCCATTTGAAGTCGTCGTGAGTGCGGCGCGCGCGTTAGGCGGTATGGCCGATTCGACCGCGGCCACGGCGGCGCTGGTGGCACGGCTCGGGCAGCCGATCTATGGGCACCAGGCGCCGGACGGGTGGCCGGAGACGGGAGACGAGTGGATGAACACGGGATCGATCCTGAATCGTATCAACTTCGGGATGGCCGTGGCGGCGAACCGCCTGCCCGGGGCGCGACTGGACGACTGGAGCGCGTACGCCTCGCTGCAGCACGCGAGCCGGAGTGCCCAGGTGGAAGGTGTGATCGCCGCCCTGCTGGGTGGCCAGACGACGCCGGAAACGCGCGCCATCCTGGAGAGCGGTTCCAACCCGCTGCTGGCCGCCGCGGAGCGCGATTCGCTCCGGGTGGATGTGGACGAAGCGATCGAGATGACGAGCGCAGGGGTGGAAGGCCGGCGGCGTGACCAGGCCCGGGGGGCCCCCCCCGTTGGGCAAGGTAGCACGACAGCTCGCGAACGTCGTAACCAGAATGTCCCCGATCGTGCAAATCCAATGCGAGGCGCGGCGCTGGGCCCGGTCCGACCCCTCACCGGGCTGGATCAGATCATCGGCCTCGCGTTAGGCTCGCCGGAGTTTCAACGACGGTAGCGGATGAGAACGGGTAACGGGTAAACGGGCAAGCGGGTGAGCGGGTAGGCGGGCGAACGGGCAGGTGCCGTTGCCCTTTGCGTGCCGCGACACCTCGCTCCCGCCCCAACCACGCGTTTATCCGTTTACCCGTTTTCTCCGTTTACGCGCTCACCGGTTCACCCGTTTTTGCCCGTCCTCTTCCACTCACCGCTCGCCCTGATGCAACGCAGAGCCTTCATGAAGTCCGGCGCGCTCGCCCTGGTCACCATGGGGCTGAGTCCGTCGTTCCTGCGACGGAGCGCCTTCGCACTCGAGCTCCCGCGGGCGGCCAAGGGGAAGGTCCTCGTCTGCCTCTTCCAGCGTGGCGCGGCCGATGCCCTCAACATGGTCGTGCCCCACGGCGAACAGGCCTACTACGCGTTGCGGCCCACCATCGCCATCGCCCGGCCCCGCGCTGGTGAAGCGGACACCGCCATTGACCTCGACGGCTTCTTCGGCCTTCACCCGGGACTGTCCCCGTTCTACCAGCTGTACAAAGACGGAATGCTGGCACCAATCCACGCGGTCGGCAGCCCAAGCGCTACGCGCTCGCATTTCGACGCGCAGGACTACATGGAGAGCGGGACTCCCGACCTGAAATCCACTCGCGACGGATGGCTCAATCGATACCTCGCAGTCAGCGGCACCTGCGAGGCCTGTCAGGTCGAGGCCACGCCGTTCCGCGCCGTGGCCATGACCGCCCAGACACCCCGCATTCTCGATGGCGGGGCGCCAGCGGTGGCGATGGCCTCGTTAGGTGACTTCACGGTGCGCGCCACCAGTGCCTCAGCCGAACGGCTGGAAGCGCTCTACCGGACGGGCACCGCCGATGTCGTGCATGCCTCGGGCAAGGACATGTTCGACGCCGTCAAGATGCTTCGGTCGGCCAACCCCCAGCGCTATCGCCCGGAGAACGGCGCCGAGTATCCCCGATCGCAGTTCGGCCAGCGCTTGCTCGAGATCGCGCAGCTCATCAAGGCCGGCGTGGGACTCGAAGTCGCCTTTGCCGACGTGGGGGGCTGGGACACCCACGTGAATCAGGGCGCGGCAAACGGTCAGCTGGCCGCACGGTTGCGCGACTTCTCTGCTTCGATCGCGGCGTTCGTCGCCGATCTCGGCAAGCGCATGGACGATGTGGTGATTCTCACGATGTCCGAGTTCGGCCGGATGGCCCGACAGAACGGCAGCGGGGGTACGGATCATGGGCACGCCGGTGCGATGTTCGTGATCGGCAGTCAGGTGCAAGGAGGCAAGGTTCACGGGAAGTGGCCCGGCCTCGAACGCGAGCTGCTCTACGAAGGTCGAGACCTCGCGCTCACCACCGACTTCCGCGCCGTTTTCTCCGAGGTCATCAGCAAGCACCTGGGCGCCACGGCGATGGAGCGGGTGTTCCCCGGCTACAGCGGAGTGCAGACCGATTGGCGGGGAGTCCTCACCGGCTGAGCGTCATCACGGCGTGGGCCCTCGACGGAAGCTACGCCTGCCCTTCCAGTCGTCGCAGCAGTTCTCTGGCGCGCTCGAGCTCGGCCACACCGGAGGAGTCGGGTGTGGCACGCAGCCCGATGTAGTGCCGCAGAGCGAGCCTCGCGCGCGCCGGATCAGCGAGCCGTTCCGCCAGCGCGGCCTCGAGCTTCAGGTAGGTTGTCAGGTAGCGGGGCCAGCCCCTCGTCTCTGAGCGCCGGTAGACCAGCTCGTAGGCGCGCGGAAACTCTCCGCGCCGTTCGCGCACGCGGGCGAGTGCGAGCGTCGCATACTGCCGCAGGTCGCCCACCGCGGGACCCGACAGCGCGAGGCGTTCCGCACGCGCCAGCGCTTCCCCGGCTCGAGGTGTTCCCTGCAAGCCGGCACCCAGGGCCTCGAGGAGGTACCCGCATGTGGCGCTCCCCGAGGTCACTGGAGTGGAACCCTGACCGCCTGGATCGCGGATCAGGACCCGTATCGCCGTGCCCACGGTACTGAAGTCGCCACGCCACACTCGCCACTGTTCAAGGACGCAGAGATCGGCCAGTCCCGTTGTTCGTTCGTCGTCGCCTCCGAGCAGTGATCTGTCCATGCGATGCGTCAGGCGGTCGACCGCCTCGCTCGCCGCCGTGGAGTCCCCGTCGCCGTAGAGGGCATCGAGAATCCGCAGGCGCAGGTGGGCGCCGTTAGGCACGAGGTCCTCGAGCCGCCGGGTTGCCGCCAGCGCACGCGATGGACTGCCGCCATTGAGGGCGTACGCATGCTCGGCCATGATCGCGTCGATCCGGGCACTCGTGGTCTGAGCCCGTCGCGTCCGCAGCGACAGCGCGCGTTGACCGTCGGCGAGGCGGTCGCCGTCGCTGAGCGCGGCCAGAGCGATGCGCCGCAGAAGGTCGTCGCTCGCGACATCGAAGCCTGCTCGTAGCCGCTCGAGCACGCGTGCGTCTTTTGACCGCGCGGCCACGCGCCACGCCGCCCAGAGCGAGAGATCGCTGACGTCTCCCTCGATCTGATCCACTGCCACGCCGGCCTCGTCGTCCGACGCCGAGAGTGCGGCGAGGGAGAGGCGTGTCGCGGAATTGGTGGAGTCCAGCTCCAGCGCGCGGGCGAACGCGCGCTGGGCGCGCTGCTCGGCATCGCCCACACCGGCAAGTCGGCCGTCGAGCAGAAGGCGGCGGCCGAGGTCGGCCCACAGTTCGGCACGGTCTCCCGTGCGTGCGACCCGCTCCCAGGCGGCAAAGTGCTCCTCGGCCGACGACGGCTCGGGAAAGCGTGGGCCCTGCAGTGCGATGATCTGCTGCTGCTGCAGGTTAGGCAGGTTCCGTCGCCCGCGCCTCGCCACGTCCAACGCCGTCATGCGGACGCCCTGGTCCTCCAGCCAATCCGAGGTCAGCGCCAGTCCGATCGATGCCGACGCCAGGGTCGAATCCTGAGCCAGCGCGGTGGCGAACGACCCCTGTGCCGCCCTGAAGTCCGCACGCGCGTAAGCCGCACGGCCACGCAAGTACGCCCGCAGTGCACGCGGATCCACATCCGGCGTGTAACTCAACTCTTCCCCCACCCCCGCCGCGCCGGCGAGCAGCAATGTCGCCACCCGGTTGATCAGTCGCGGCAGCGAATCGAGCGCACCGTTGACGACCGCCTTCCCGAGCACGCGCCGCGATGATTGGTCGAGGAAGTTGGCGCGAATCACGATCTGGCTTGCGTTCCCCACCAGCGTGCCCGTCACGAGGCGCCTGGCGCCGAGCGCTCCGGTGAGCTGCAGCAGCGAATCGGAGGACGGGACCGTCGCACCACGCTGGGAACTCTGCCACCAGCGATGCACCCGTTCCGGATCGATCACGGGCACGGTATCCCGTTCGCTCAACGCCGCGCTGAGCAGATCGACCATCCCCGCGGGAAGGAAGGCAAGGTCGCCGGAGATTCCTGTGGCGCGAAAGGGAAGCACGGCGGTGGCGGTGGGCGCGGTCTCCGCAGCGCGGCGGTTACGCCCCCAGCGGGCAACAGCGAGCATCGCCACGACGAGCCCCATCGACACCGTCGCCCCCCGCCAGACCAACGTTCGCCACCGGGGGGATCGCTGGCGCCACCGGGCCAGAACCCAGTCCGCATCCTCGCGCGCCGCCCGACGCGCTGCGGTCGTAAGCTCACGCCAGGTCGTGCGGACCGCGGACAAACCGGGAATAGCTACCGGGATGCCGACGAACGTTGCGTGAGAGGGGGCTCGTGTCTCTCGCGCTACACGCTGGAGCTCAATCGCCAGGTCGTCGACGCGCGGGTCAGGTTCGAGATCGAGCTCCTGCCGCACAAGCTCGCCGTACACGCGGGCATGTTGCACGGCGGCCGGTGTGTCCCCGGCGGCAGACCATGCGCGCATGAGCGCCAACGCGCCGGTGGCATCGAGCGGGTCGAGCGCCGCGCGACGTCGCAGCACCGCCGCAGAGTCCGCGTGCCTGCCCTCCGCCTGCATCGCCCGCGCGACGGCATCCAGGTAGGCAACGAGCCTCTGCGTAACCTGCGCCCGTTGTTCTTCGATCCAACGCTCCAGCTCTGGCGCTCCGGTGACCGCGAATCCCTCGAGCAGCGCGCCGCGATGGGCCTCGAGCACCTCGGTGGGATCGCTCGCCGCCAGCCCTCGCTCGAATCTGGCGACGTCGGTCGCGACGCGTTCCGTATTCAGCGTCAGCTGCGCCGTGCCAAGTATGGCGTCATCAACGCCTAGGAGTCGTCGCAGGGCGTACAGGGACTGCGTCAGCGCGTGGCGGGCACGGTCGGGGTCGGCATCGGACCACAGGAGGTGCAGCAGTCGGTCGCGCGCTACCCCACGACCGCCATGAATAGCGAGAATGGCCAGGATCCCGGCGAGCCGGCGCGGTACACCTAGCGCGCGGCTGGAACCGTCAATCTGGAGTCCAAACCCACC
>JBQTIW010000040.1:0-3711 GCA_052387735.1 Gemmatimonadaceae bacterium | reverse complement strand
CCCGCACCGCCACAAAGCCAGCATCACCGTCGGGGAGGCGGGCCCCTTGCGACTACGTGCCCATGGATTCGTGCTCGATGCGACCGGCCGTCGCGTTCGCGGATCCGTCGTTGTCGTCGTAGCCGCGCAGTAGAAGGGCAAGCGGACAACGCGTAAAGCGGGCAAGCGGGCGAGGGCCAGAGAGTCAAAGGATCGGCTAGAATTGCGCCGTGTTCCGCCTCCCGTCTTCCAGCCGGCCTGCCGTTTGCCCGTTCGCCCGTTTACCATTTGCCGTTCCCGCTCCCCGCTGCCCGCACCACTTGCCCTCATGACCGCCCCCCTGAGCGACGAACGCATCATCGAGTCGTGGCACAAGAACTCCGAGGCGTGGACCAGGGCAGTCCGCGCGCAACAGATCGAGAGTCGGAAGCTGGTGACTGATCGCGCGATCGTCGATGCGGTTCTTGGACGGTCGCCCGGTTTGGTTCTCGATCTCGGTTGCGGAGAAGGGTGGCTCGTTCGCGAGCTCGCTCGACATGGCATTCGTGCGATCGGCGTGGACGTCGTTCCGGAGCTCATCGCGAAGGCCAGTGGCGCGGGCGGGGGTGAGTTCCGGTTGGCTTCATATGAAGCGATTGCCGCCGGCGCGCTCGAGGTACTCGCCGACGTTGTGGTAGCCAACTTCTCGCTCATTGGCAAGGAATCGACCGAGGGGCTCCTTCGCCGCGTGGCATCCCTCCTCGCACCAGGTGGCGCGCTCATCGTACAGACCCTTCACCCGGTGGTCGCCGGCGGGGACGCACCATACGTCAACGGCTGGCGCAGCGGATCCTGGGCGGGGTTCAGCGACGACTTTACCGATCCCGCGCCCTGGTATTTCCGGACTCTGGAGGGCTGGGTGAATCTGATCGTGGATAGCGGACTACGTCTGTGCGAACTACGAGAACCGGTGTGCCCCCGCACAATGAAGCCGGCGTCAGTGATCTTCGTTGCCGACGCTGGCTAGGCAGGCTACTGTCAGGCGCACGGGCAGGTGGGCAGGCCCACGGGCGCATGGGCGCACAGGGGCACGGGCGCACAGGGGCACGGGCGCACAGGGGCAGGGGCGCATAGGCGTACGACGTGGACACTCCGACGCGGAGCTTGCGGGATGATGAGACCTTTCGTTAGGCGCGGGATGGCGATGACGCTGATGCTGGGCGCGGTACCGATCACGCTGGGCGCGCAGGCCAGTACCGGAACGGTGCAGGGCCGCGTGACCGAGTCGGGTTCGGAACGGCCGGTCCCCGACGTGCAGGTCACGATCGCGGGGACGCGGGTGGGTGCGATGACGGGGGCCAACGGCGAATACACGTTGACCGCGGTGCCCACGGGGGCCCGGACCGTGTCGGTGCGTCGCCTCGGCTTCAACCCGACAACACAAGCGGTGACCGTGGTCGCGGGGGCAACCGTAACCGTGAACTTCTCGCTCAACGTGAGCGCAGTAAACCTGAGCGAGGTCGTCGTCACCGGCTCCGGTACACCGACCGAGAAGCGCAAGGTGGGGACGAGCGTTGCCGCGGTCGACTCTGCGGTCATCGGGCGGGCGCAGGCGGTGTCTGTAGATCAGGCGCTCCAGGGCAAACTCCCGGGGGCACAGATCACCCAGAATTCGGGAGGACCCGGTGGTGGAGGGATCTCCGTGCGCCTCCGCGGGACCAACTCGTTCATCTCGGGCTCCGATCCACTGTACATCGTGGATGGTGTCATCGTCGACAACGGATCCGCGCAGCTGGCAGATCTCGGTACGCGCGCCAATCCGCAGAACCGCATCGCGGACTTGAATCCGTCGGACATCGAGCGAGTGGAGATCATCCGAGGGGCGGCGGCAGCGGCGCTGTTCGGCTCGCGTGCAAACAATGGAGTCGTCCAGATCTTCACGAAGCGGGGAAGCATCGGCAGGCCCCGGTTCACGCTCAATTCACGCTACGGGTTTGCCGAACTTCGCGAGCAGCAGCCGTTCAACCTCTATCCCTTCGATGCGGCGGGGCTGCCGAGTCCGCGTTTCAACTACCAGAACGACATTTTCGATCGCGCCGCGCAGTACGAGCAGAATCTGACCGTCGAAGGCGGGAACGATCAGACGCGCTACTATATGAGCGGAAACGTCGCCGACGAAGACGGGATCCTCCGCTCGACGTCGTCGCGGCGCACCGGCGCGCGCGTCAACCTGCAGCAGCAGCTGGGGTCGCGGCTGATCGGGAACGTGACGGCCAACTACATCACGACGAAGAATCAGCTGCAGGCCTTTGGCGAGCAGAACGACTACGGGATCATGGGGTCGCTGTTCTTTGCGCCCACCAACGTCGATTTCCGGCCGGTCAACGGCATCTATCCCCTGCCGCCCTCGTTAGGTACGAATCCGCTGCTGGCCATCGACCGCATTCGCAATCCGCAGACGATCGACCGGTTCATCGGCTCCAGCAAGCTGACCTGGACGCCGAGGTCCGATCTGCTGTTCGACTACACGATCGGGATCGACAACGCCGGATTCGAGCAGCGGCAGTTCGTGCCCCGGGGCGCCGTGCTGGGCACCGCTCCGCTGGCGACGGGGCGGGCGCAGTCGGTGTTCCAGTCGAACCGGGTGATCAACCAGGACGGAGTGTCCACGTACACCTGGCCGCAGTTCGCGAATCTGGAGCTCCGCACGACGGGTGGATTCAACTACACCTCGCAGCAGGTCCGTACGACGAACGCGGTCGCCAACGGCCTGGCGCCGGTGGGCGAGCTCGTGAGCGCGGGTTCGGTGTTCTCGGCCGGGCAGACGCAGGTGGAACTGCGCACGCTGGGGTTCTATGGGCAGCAAGAAGTCTCATGGAATGACAAACTGTTCCTCACAGGCGCGATTCGCTACGACGCGTCGTCCACGTTCGCGCCGTCCGAGCGGTGGCAGGCGTTCCCGAAGTTCTCGGCGTCCTACGTCGTCACCGACAATCAGGCAGGGCTGCTGAACACCTTCCGCCTGCGTGGCGCTCTGGGATGGGCGGGGAGCCAGCCCGGCATCGTCAACGCCTATTCGCAGTTTGTCACGTTCGCTCAGGCGCCGTTCGCCGGGCGGCCTGGATTCGTGAACGACATCACGTTCGGCAACCCCGGCCTCAAGAACGAGCGGGCGAGGGAATGGGAGGTGGGCGCGGAAGTCGGTGTGTCCGGGGGTCGGATCGGCGTGGAAGCCACCTATTACGATCGGCTCGTGTCCGACCTGCTGTTCTTCCGTCCGCTCCCCACGAGTACGGGCTTCTCTCGGCAGTTTTTCCCGATCGGCACGATGTCGAACAAGGGATTCGAGCTGCTGGTGCGCACGTCGAACGTGGATTCGCGCAATCTGACGTGGAACTCCACGGCCACGTTCAGCAGGAACGCGAATCTCGTCGAGAGCCTGGCCATTCAGGACTTCCAATCGGCGGGAGGGTATCCCAACCGCATTCGCACGGGCGAGGCGGCGGGCGTGTTCTACGGGTCGTACGCCGGCCGCAACTGCCTGACGGGGGCGCTGTTGCTCGACTCGCTCGGACGGTACCGCCGCAGCAATCAAACGGTGGACATGGGAGCGACCCTGGCGCAGCGCCGGGCCATCAGCAACGGGACGTGCAACGAGTCTCTCAACGACGTGATCGGCGACCCCAATCCCGATTTTCTGGCGTCGCTGCTCAACGAGCTGACGATCGGCCGGAAGCTTCGCGTTCGGATCCT
>JBQTIW010000039.1:0-52122 GCA_052387735.1 Gemmatimonadaceae bacterium | reverse complement strand
CACGGCTGTGGTCCTCGACGTCGATCGCGTACGCTTCGTGCCGTCTGGCGATCCGCACGTCCGCGAGGCCAACCTCGCTCGGCTGCGCCGATCCATGGCGAAGCTCCTCGCGCGCGGAGCGACTGTGTTCGACGACCACGACTTCGCGGAACTAGACCGGCTGCTCGCCAGCGACGAGGCGGCGCGTGCCTCGGGCCGGGCGGCCGCGCTGGAAGGGCAGATCCCGTGGGAGTGAACGCGCGGCTGGATCGGGTCGGTGTCGTGATGATGAGCGCGGTCGGCGACACGGTGCACGTGCTCCCCGTGCTCAACGCGCTCAAGCGTTACTCGCCCGCCTCACGCGTGACGTGGGTGCTGCAACCAGGGCCGGCGACGCTCGTGCGCGGACATCCGCACGTGGACGAGATCGTCGAGTTCGACCGGTCGAAGGGGTGGCGCGCCTTCGCTGACGTCAGGCGCGAGCTGCGTGCCCGCCCGCTGGACCTGGTGCTCAACCTGCAAGTGTATTTCAAGGCGGGAGTCGTGACGTCGTTCACCCGTGCCCCGGTAAAACTGGGCTTCGACCGCGCCCGCGCCCGCGACGCGAACTGGCTGTTCACGACGCACCGCATCCCCCCGCACGCGGGCGGCCAGCACGTCCAGGATCAATACTTCGAGTTCCTCCAGGCGTTAGGCATCGATCCGGCGCCGGTGGCGTGGGGTCTGGGCCCATGGGAACATGAGCGGGAATGGCAACGGGACTTCTTCGCTCCCATAGAGCGACCGGCCGTGGCGATGGTGATTGCCACCAGCAAACCCGAAAAGGACTGGCTCCCCGAGCGCTGGGCCGAGGTCGTGGACGTGTTGTATCACGATTTTGGCCTCCAACCGGTCCTCGTGGGCGGTCGCTCGCCCCGGGAACTGGCGGCCGAGCGCATCATCCTCGACCGCGCGCGACACCGGCCACTGAGCGTGTTGGGCAGCGGCCTGCGCCGGCTCGTGGCGATCCTCGACGGATCTGCCCTCGTGATCACGCCGGATACCGGACCGCTGCACATGTCGGTGGCCCTCGACCGCCCGGTCATCTCCCTGATCGGCTACACCAATCCCCGTCGCACCGGCCCCTACCGCCGATTCCATGACCTCGTCGTCGACGCATATGGTGATCCGGGCGAGGAGTACCCCATCTGTATGGAGAACCGGCCTGGACGGATGCCCGGCATCGCCGTCGAGGACGTGCTCGCCAAGGTCGAACGCTGGAAAGCAGCGTACACCCGGTGAGAGGTTTACGTGTACTGAGCGGCTTAACATCTTCCGTGTTTTGCAGTCCCACGGCTGTCAGACAACTCCAGGAGGATTCGTGAAGAAGTGGATATTCGCAGTAGCTGTTGCGGCGTTCGTGACCAGCGTGAGTGCTCCCGCGGCAATGGCGCAAGGCGGCGGTCAGGGCCGCGGCGGCGCCCGCATGATGGAAACGCTGATGAAGGACATCACGCTCACCGATGCCCAGAAGGCGCAGGTCGACTCCATCCAGGCCAAGTTTCAGAAAGAGATGCCCGCCTTTACGCCGGGCACACCCCCTTCGCCCGAAGATCGTCAGAAGCGCATGGACCTGATGCAGAAGCAGCAGGCCGAGATTCGCGCTCTGCTGACGGACGAGCAGAAAGTGGTGTTTGACAAGAACGTGGAGACATTGAGGAATGCGCGGAGACCGGGTTCGAACGGATGAACAGGTGAATGGGTGAACGGGTGGTGACCAGTCTACCCGTTCATCGCCCGCTCGAAGTCATACCTGACGCCCACTTCCTCCAACATCTCCACCAGCCTGCCTAACGCCAGTCCCATGACGGCGAAGTAGTCGCCGTGAACGCGTTCCACGATCGTTGCGCCGTAGCCCTGGATGCCATATGCGCCGGCCTTGTCCATCGGTTCGCCGGTGTCCACGTAGCGCGCGATCCGGGCGGCGTCCAGGGGACGGAAGGTCACCTCCACCGACTCCACACCCGACCGGAGCTGTCCATTGCGGGCCACGGCCATGGCCGTGTGTACCGTGTGCGTGCGGCCGCTCAGCCTGCCTAACGTGGCCATCGCCTCTTCCCGGTCGGCTGGCTTTCCCAGGATGTCGCCGTCGAGCACCACGATCGTATCCGCGGCGATCACGACGGCGTCGGGCGCCTGCGTCGCGATGCGGAGCGCCTTTTCGCGCGCCAGCCGCTCGGCGTGAGGGACCGGGGCTTCGCCCGGCAGCAGCGACTCATCGATGTCTGCCGGCCGGATCTCGTGCGAGATGCCAATGAGCGTCAGCAGCTCGCGCCGTCGCGGGGACTGCGACGCCAGGATGATGCGCAGGTTGCTCATCGCTCGAGCCACAGGGTGACCGGACCATCGTTCACCAGTTCCACTTCCATCGACGCGCCGAACTCCCCGGTTTCGACCTGCAGGCCGTGAGCGCTCAGGAGCTGCACGAAGCGCTCGTACAGCGGAATGGCAACCTCCGGCCTTGCCGCGTCAACGAACGACGGTCGCCGCCCTTTGGAGGTGTCGCCATAGAGGGTGAACTGCGACACCACCAGTACGACTCCCCCCACGTCGGAGAGCGCGAGGTTCATCTTGTCGTCGGCATCCTCGAAGAGCCGCAATCCGACGATCTTGTCCGCCATCCATCGCACCTGCTCGTCCGTGTCTGCATGCGTGAACCCGGCGAGCACCACGAAGCCGCGGCCGATCCGCCCGGACACGCGGGTGGTGCCGCCGACCTCGCGCACGCGAACGTGGGCTCCCGACACGCGCTGCACGAGGGCTCGCATGGCGGGGGAATGTAGCCGAGTTCAGGGTCCTCTGGGATTCGCCGCCGGTGTCTTTCCGCCTGACGAGAGATAGTCGGCAAACGCGTGCGGCAGGCTGCTGTCCAGCAGCGCGGTTCTGGCCGCTTCCACGTCGTATCCCAGGCGCACGAATTCGATGCGCCATTCACCCTCGAACGTCACCACCGCGTAACCCGTGCGCCAGTCCCCGTCCTTGGGTCGTCCTACACTTCCGGTGTTCACGAAGTGCATCCCATCGACCACACGCTGCCATGGCATGTGGGTGTGGCCGAAGGCGATGAGGTCACCGGCCCTGAGTCCTGCGCTGCGCGCCATCTGGCGGCAGAAGTCGTCCGAGCGGTCAGCCCGCCAGTACACCGTGTTCAGCGTGGGTGCGCCGTGAACCATCACCAGGGTCGGTCCACCGGCATGCCCGCCGCTCACCCTGAGGTCGAGGCGAAATGGCAGGGCGCGAAGCAGGACCTTCGCCTCCTCGCTCGTGTGCGCCGTGGTCCAGGCGAAGCTCTCGTGCGACTGCGCCTCCTGCACCGCATCCTCGTACTGGCAGCCGCAGTGTTTGTAGCCGAACCCCACGGTGGAATCGTAATTACCGCACACCCCCGCGATGCACCGTTCCCGCAATAGGAAGACGACCTCGTTAGGCCAGGGAGCATACCCGACCAGATCTCCCAGGTGAAACGTCGCGTCCACCCCACGGCGTCCGACGTCGGCGAGTACCGCCTCGAGGGCCGGGAGGTTGGCGTGGACGTCGGAGAGCAGCGCGATTCTCACGTCGAGACGACAGTGGGTTTTCTCGCGCGCACGAAGGCGCTCATGACCCGGTCCGTGACCTGATCCAGCAAGTCCGCAGACTCGAGCCCCGCCGACTGCAGCATCGCCGCCGACTCCTCGCGGCCATACACTCGCGTGGGCTCGACCTCCACCTCCTCGAAACCGGCCCCCGCCAGCAATGCGGCATACTCCCCATCGGTCAGCGCACCGCTCACGCAGCCGGTGAACAACGGGACACTATCGCGCACGGCCTTCGGAAGGTCGCCGCGGAGCACGACGTCCGACACGGCGAGCCTTCCCCCCGGTGTGAGCACGCGAAAGGCTTCACGGAGCACCTGCGGCTTGTCCGCCGAGAGGTTGATCACGCAGTTGCTGATCACGACGTCGACGGTCTCGTCAGGCAACGGAATGTGCTCGATCTCGCCCTTGAGAAACTCGACGTTGGTGAGGCCACTCCTCTGCTGGTTCTCGCGAGCCAGGCGCAACATCTCGCTGGTCATGTCGAGACCGTACGCCTTTCCGGTGCTCCCCACGCGTCTGGCGGAGAGCAGGACGTCGATGCCGCCGCCAGAGCCGAGGTCGAGGACGCGCTCACCCTCGTGCAGTTCGGCCAGCGCGGTGGGGTTGCCGCAGCCTAACGAAGCGAGGAGGGCGGTCGCGGGGAGGCCGGCGACCTGCAGCGCGTCATACAGATTCGACGTGATCGGATCCCCCGTCGCGCCGTCGGTCGAGCAGCAACTGGTCCCGCATCCGCAGCTGGCCGTTTCCCCTGCGCTCGCCCGCCGCGCCGCCGCGCCGTACGTCTCGCGAACCACGGCCCGGAGCGCTTCGCCTCCAACCTGCGGCGCCGCGGCCAGCAGCGGCGCGGCGGAGAGAGCGACTGCATCCTGGTCGCTGCAGCACTCCGGGCCGCAGCAGTTCTGTTGTGCCGTCATGTCGTCCCCTGTGTAAGGTCGAGGCGCATCGCCACGGCACTCGCCGGGCATGCCTCCCTGAATTCCCGTGAACTGCGTACCGCGACAGGCGCCGCATGGCGCTCCGCCCGCTCAAACCCGAACCTCGGGAAGTAGTCGGCAGCCGTCGTCGTCAGCAGCCAGACTTCGCGTAGCCCCGAATCCCGGGCCCAGTCCAACCGGTTGCGTGTGAGATCGTCGCCCAATCCACGTCCCCGAAACTCTGCCGCGACCACCGCCGATCGGAGCAAGCCAGCATCCGCGTATCGCTCCACGCCTTCGGCGCCCACGATCTGCCCATCCAGCTCCGCCACCGCGTAGGCCGGCCCGAACTGGTCCTCGAGCCCGTCGACCGGCAACCGTGCGGCCTCCAGCAATCGGCTCACCGCTTTCAGGTCCTCCGCGGTCGCGGCCCGGATGCGGGCCCCGCTGCCGCCGGCGTTGGCGCTCACGGCTCCCTCCTCACTGCCTGGTCAGAGGGACCTTCCCGGCCCAGGCAGGCTTCCACGCGACTCGAAGGACAGTACACCGTCGGTCGCAACACCGCGCTCGTGTCGGGTCGCGTGACGTTGAGACCGCGTGCCGCGGCGCTGTTCTCGTTATGCATTCTTCTCCACGGTGTTCAGCTCAAGGTGCGAAGGCGCTCGCTCAGGCGCGTCCGCACCAGGGCAAGTCGCTCACGATCCACGCGATAGTAGGCCCACACACCCACCTTCTCGCTGTCGACCAGACCGGCCTCCCGGAGCAGGCGAAGATGGTGCGACACGGTCGGCTGCTTCACCGGAACGGCGGCCTCGAGATCGCAGACACAGACGCGTCCCGCATTGCGCGCGAGCACGTCGAGCAGTTGCAGTCGTACGGGGTGGGCGAGGATGTCGAAGTCCGCCGCCACCGCTTCGGCGTCGGCAAAGGACATCGACGGCCGTGCGCCCACATCGCAGCATCGTTCCCCGGGCTTCCGTTCCAGCAACTCCAACGTTCGACTCATAGCAGATATTGAAGATCGTCGATGGACAAGGTAGGCAATCCATCGAAGCCTGTCAATGCGTTGCTGCGGAGATGTGGTGCTGTTGGCTCGATGCCGGGTACGTTCATGGCGGACCTCCCCTTCCACCCTTGCATGAGCCCTGTGCCGACACCCCTCCTGCGACGGCTCGTCGTGCCCCTGTTCGCCACGCTCGCTCTCGCTGCCGGCGGGGCGCAGGGTGGCATCGCTACACCTGAGCTTCCACGCCTGGTCCCGTCATATCCTCCGGACCTCGCCCAGCGTCCCTGCACGGTGCGACCGACCACCAGCGGGTTGCTCCAGGATGCGCTGAATGCCAACGCGCGTGTGATTTGCCTTCCGATGGGGCGTACCTTTGTCGGCACCTTTGTGGTCTGGGCCAGGTCGTCCCGCGACACGGGATGGAGCGTCCTGCGAGCGGACACCTCCTTGACGGCGGGTCAGCGCATCACAGGCAAGGAACGGCTTCCGAGGCTGGTGGCGGGCAGCGCGACACTTCCCGTTCTCGCGTTCCGGTCACGGTCCTCGCGCTGGCTCGTGGAGGGCGTGGAGATCACGACCGACTCCACGCTGCCGGCGGGACCGCACAACCTGGTCGTCGCGGGTGAGTTTCCGGGCGAACGGACCGTCGACGACCTGCCGCGGGACATCCATTTCAGCCACATCAACGTTCACGGGTGGTTGCTGCAGGATGTGCAGCGCGGACTCGTCCTGAACGGCGCGGCGCACGTGGTGCGCGATTCGCGCTGCACCGAGATTCACCGACGCAACGCCGATTCGCACTGCACGATCAGCTGGAACGGCACGGGGCCGTTTCTGATCGAGAACAACCTCCTGGAGGCCGCCTCGGAGAACATCATGTGGGGCGGGGGCGATCCTGCTATCCCCGGTTTGGTGCCCTGTGACATCACCGTGCGCGGGAACCTCATCCGCAAGCCGGTGGCGTGGAAGGCGATCGGAACGCCCACACAGAGTGGCAGCTACAACGTCAAGCTGCTGTATGAGAGCAAGAACTCGTGCCGTTCGCTCGTCGAGGCCAATCGTTTGGACGGTTCGTGGCTGGACGGGCAGACGGGGTACGGTATCGGTATCAAGTCGGTGAATCAGGACGGCCGCTGCCGCTGGTGCCGCACCGTGGATCTCACCATTCGGAACAACGTCATCGTCAACGTAGGCGCCGCGTTCGGGATTGCCGGTGCGCCCGAGAAGTTCCCGGTTGACTCCGTCCTGTCCCGGATCCTGGTGACGGGCAACTGGATCGACAGTCTCAACGTTCCGCCCTACACCGGTGACGCGCGGGGGGTGCTGCTGTTGTCCCGCGCGCGGGACGTGTCGTTCGTGCGGAACACCTGGGCCGGTGGCAACTGGTCGCGCGAGGCCATTGTTCTGGACCTCTCGGGGAGCAGCCCGGCCGTCACCAACTTCCGCTTCGACGACAACGTCCTGCCGATCGGGGTCTATGGCGTGGGAGCGACGGCGGCCGGCGAGGGGAGCAAGGCGCTCACCGCCGCGGTTGCAGGCAGCGTGTCGTTTGCCCGGAACACCTTCATCGGCGCGGAGCGACCAAACTATCCGCAAACTACGCGATGGGCACCGACGCTGGCGGCGGCACTGGGGACCGGCGCGGGCACGAGGCGGCCGGCGCTGACGCCGCCGTGAGGGCGGGGAGCAGGGAGCCGAGAGCGGGAGACCGGCGTGTGTCGCTCTGCGCGTTCCGCTCCCCGCTGCTGCCTCACTCCACCGTCACCGACTTTGCGAGGTTTCGGGGCTGGTCCACGTTGCTCCCGCGTTTGACCGCGACGTAATAGGCCAGCAGCTGCAGCGGGACGGAGGCCAGGATCGGCATCAGCAGGTCGAGCGTCTCCGGAATGCGGAACTCGTAGTCGAGCTTGCGCGCAAGCGCCGGTTCGTCGCGACTCGTGATCCCGATGACGCGTCCCTTGCGCGCCTTCACCTCGTGCACGTTCGACGTGATCTTGTCGAACACCGAGTCGTGCGGGGCGATGAAGACCACCGGCATCATCTCGTCGATCAGTGCGATCGGGCCGTGCTTCATCTCTGCCGCCGGATACCCCTCGGCGTGGATATAGCTGATTTCCTTCAGCTTGAGTGCGCCTTCGAGGGCGACCGGGAAGTTGTATCCGCGGCCCAGGTAGAGGAAATTGCTGGCCCGTTTGAACTCCTCGGCCAGCGCTTCGATCTCCTCCGCGCGTCCGAGGATCTCCTGGATCTGGGCCGGAAGAGCCGTCATTCCGGCAATGATCTCGCGGCCCCGCAGGAGCGATAGGTCGCGCAGGCGGGCCAGCTTGAGCGTGAACAGGAGCAGGGCAATCACCTGGCTGGTGAACGCCTTGGTCGACGCGACACCGATCTCCGGCCCGGCATGGATGTAGATGCCGCCGTCCGCCTCGCGGGCGATCGTGGATCCCACCACGTTGACGATGCCTAACGTACGCGCCCCACGGCGCTTGGCTTCGCGCATAGCCGCCAGGGTGTCGGCCGTTTCGCCCGACTGGGAAATGACGATGCACAGCGTCCGCTCGTCGACGATCGGGTTGCGGTACCGGAACTCCGATGCGTACTCGACTTCCACCGGCACGCGTGCCAGTTCCTCGATCAGGCTTTCGCCGATCAGCGCCGAGTGCCAGCTGGTGCCGCACGCGGTGATCACGATGTTGTTGAAGGAGAGCAGCTCCTCGTCGCTGAGATTGAGCCCGCCGAGCTTGGACGTCCCCTCGTCCGGCAGCAGGCGGCCCCGCATCGTATTCTCGACCGTCTTGGGCTGCTCGAAAATCTCCTTCAGCATGAAGTGCGCAAAGCCGCCGCGCTCGATCTGCGCCAGGTCCCAGTCGATGCGCGCGACTTTCTTCTGCACTTCTTCGGCGTTGAGGTCGATGATCCGATAGCCGTCGCGGTCGACGACCGCCATCTCGCCATCATCGAGGTACACGACCTGTCGCGTATGGGCCAGAATCGCCGACACGTCGGAGGCGACGAAGTATTCGTTCTCTCCGAGCCCCACGAGGAGCGGACTCCCCTTTCGGGCGGCGACGATCTTGTGTGAATCCACCGACGAGAGGACGGCGATGCCGTACGTTCCCTCGACCTGCCATAGCGCTTCGATCACGGCGTCCTCGAGCACGCCGTCAAAACACTCCTGGATCAGGTGGGCCAGCACCTCGGTATCCGTGTCCGACGTGAACACGTAGCCCCGCGCTTCGAGCATCTGCTTGAGGACCGTGGCGTTCTCGATGATGCCATTGTGCACCACGGCGATGGTCCCGTCCTGGCTCACGTGCGGATGCGCGTTGACCTGGTTCGGCGGCCCATGCGTGGCCCAGCGCGTATGCGCAATGCCGGTCGTTCCGTGGACCGGGCTGCTGCCCAATAGCGCTTCGAGCCGGGCGATCTTCCCCGCTTCCTTCACCGTCTCGACTCCAGCGCCATTCATGATGGCAATGCCGGCCGAGTCGTAGCCGCGGTACTCCAGCCGCTTGAGCCCCTCGATCAGGAGTGGCGAAGCGACCCGAGGGCCGACGTATCCGACGATTCCGCACATATGACCCTTATCTCTCGAAATTATACCGCGAGGGCTTCCAGCGGTGCCCGGCAGCGTCGTACCAGATCCATCGCGTCAGCCTCAGTTGGTCCTTCAGCAATAACCCGCACAATCGGTTCGGTCCCCGACGGCCGCACGTGCACCCATCGATCGGGCCACGAGAGCCGGAGACCGTCCTGGGTATCCACCTGCGCGTCGGGGAACCCTTCGCGCAGCGCCTCGTAGACGCTGTCCAGGCTCGCGTCGGGACGATCCAGCTTGTCCTTGACGATCCGGTACCGGGGGAACGTATTCACGACTGCAGACAACGTGCCGCCGGTCTCATGCAGCAACTGGAGTATGAGGGCGGCTGCCACCGGCGCATCTCTCCCAAGGTGTAAATCCGGCAGGATCACGCCCCCGTTCCCTTCCCCACCCACGACCGCGTGCGTTGCACGCATCTTCAGCGCGACGTTCACCTCACCCACCGGCGCCCGCACGACCGCCGAACCGCCGCGCGCTGCGACATCGTCCAGAATCCGGGAAGTGGAGAGATTGGTGACCACAGGTCCCGGAGTGCGCGCCAGCACGACCTTCGTCGCCAGCGCCAGCGTCCAGTCCTCACCGATGGCCCGGCCCACTTCCGACACGACGGCGAGTCGATCGACGTCAGGGTCGGTGGCCAGGCCGACCACAGCCCCAGTGGACTGCACCAGCGCTTCGAGCTCTCCGAGATTTTCCGCCACCGGTTCCGGCGGCCGGTGGAAGCGGCCGTGCGGCTCCAGGTTGATCGCCCGCACGTCGCACCCCAATCGCTCGAGCAGCGCGGGCATGATCACGACGCCGGCGCCATGGCAGGTGTCGAGGGCGACCACGTACCGATGCGCGCGAATCCCGGCAACGTCGATGTAGGGCAGCGCCAGAATCGCCGCGAGGTGTCGTGCCACTGCCTCTGGATCGTGCCGAACACCGCCCAGCCGGTCCCACGCTGCCCGGGGACTGCCGCCCTCCACGTACCGCCGCATCGCCACGCCCTCGGCGGCATCGAGAAAGAGACCGGAGGGTCCGATGAACTTGAGCGCGTTCCATTCGACCGGGTTGTGACTCGCGGTGATCGCCAGCCCCCCTGCCGCGTGGTGATGCTCGACGGCTAGCTGCACCGTCGGCGTCGGAGCCATGCCGAGGTCGACGATGTCCGCACCAACGGACTGCAGGGCGGCCACCACGGCATGGTGGAACATCGGGCCCGAGACTCGGCTGTCCCGTCCCACCACAACCGACGTGGACGTCGAACGCGCGAGCGAAAAAGCACCGAAGGCGGCGGCGTACTGGCAGACGACTTCGGGCGTCAGGGCCTCACCCACCCGGCCGCGAACGCCAGAAACGCTCACCATCAGCCCTTCAAATGCCATCCCGACTCCGGTGGGGTAAGGGGGTCAAATGTAAGCTAGAACTCGTTGTGTACAAGCGACTTAGACTTAGGTGATGCAGATCACGAAGCGGAACTGAAGGCCCAGGTGTTGCGCACGGGGCCACGGTGCTCCGTGGCGGCACTCCGCGCGACGACCTCTGGCGCCGCCGGTCGCCTGGCGCGTGCACCGCTGGCGTCACGACTCGCTCCCCAATCAGACGCGTGACGCAACGAATGTTTTCGACTCGGCGAGCGCGCGGGAGTTCAATGGGGATTGCCCCTCAAGCCCTGGCACGTCGTGCGTGACCGCCGTCGGCTATCGCACACCCCTCGGCACGGCGCCCCCTAACGAGGCACCTTCCGCCAGCGCTGCCGTGTCGATGGCTCCGGCTTCGAGCGCATCCACGAACGCCTGCACCACGACCGGATCGAACTGGGCCCCTGCGCACCGCTTGAGCTCCGTGATCGTGGCGGGAAGCGGTACCCCCGGACGGTAGGGGCGTGCGCTGGTCATGGCGTCGAAGGTGTCGGCAACGGCAGCAATGCGAGCCTCGATCGGGATGCGGTCGCCGGAGAGTCCATCGGGAATGCCGCGCCCGTCGAATCGCTCGTGATGCGAACGCACGATGTGTAGCGCCTTCGGCATTTCACTCAGCAGCGGCGACAGGATCCGCCACCCCACCATCGGGTGCGTCATGATGTGCTCGTACTCTTCGTCGGTCAGCGGTCCGGGTTTGTTGAGCACCGACTCCCGGACCCCGATCTTGCCGATGTCGTGCACGCGGCCGCCCAGCTCGATCTGCCGGACGGTCTCCGTGTCCATCTCCAGCGCGCGAGCGATCACCGCGGAATACTGCGACACGCGCAGCGAGTGACCGTGCGTGTAGGGATCCTTCACTTCGAGCGCGTCGGCGAGGCTCTGGATGCTGGCGAGGAAGAGCTCTTCGAGACGACGCGCCTGGATCGCGACCCGTTCCTCGAGTCGCTCCTGGTAGTCCCGGTTCTCGAGGATGAGTCTGCGTTTGTCGAGCGCCTGGCGCACGCGCGCACGGACTTCCTCGATATGAAAGGGCTTGGTGAGATAGTCCATCGCCCCAGCGCTCAGACAGTTCACTGCCGTGCCGACGTCGGCCACGGCGGTAATCATCATGACCGCTGTATCAGGGAACTTGGAGCGGATCTCGCGCAGCAGCCCGATGCCGTCCATTTCGGGCATGTGGAGATCGGTCAGTACCAGCGTCGCCGGTTTACGCTTCAACGCCTCGAGCGCTTGTGTGCCCGAGCCGGCTTCCTCGCACACGAACCCGTCACTCTGCATGACGCGCACGAGGACGCGACGCAGGTGCGGCTCATCGTCGACGACGAGGCATCGCGTGGAGTCGACCGTGTCCATCACGGTTTTCGCTGCTCCCAGGGCGGCTGTCATGCGCTCCGCTGCACCGTGTGACCAGACACAATGCTCCCCCTCCCTATTGGAGTTATCTTGCCGCTGACTCCCCACCTATGGCGCATGTCGCGAATCTTCGACACAGATCTCCAGTATTCACTCGCCACGAGGGCCATCCACGCTGGCCAGCGTCCTGACGGCACATCTGGGGCAATCATGACCCCGATCTACCAGACGTCAACTTACGCGCAGGACGGACTCGGACGAAACAAGGGGTATGAATACGCGCGGGGCAAGAATCCCACGCGTGAAGCGCTCGAACGCAACGTGGCCGCACTCGAAGGCGGGGTCCATGGATTCGCCTTCGGCAGTGGCATGGGCTGCCTCGACTCGATCATGAAGCTGTTCAAATCCGGCGATCGGATCGTGTGCGCCGAGGACATGTACGGCGGCACACCTCGTCTCTTTGACAGGATTCTCGTCAACTACGGACTGAAGTTTAGCTATGTCGACACCCGGGATCCGCAGCAGGTCGAGGATGCAATGGGTCCCGATGTCCGGGGCGTCGTCCTGGAGACCCCGACAAATCCGCTGATGCGTCTCACCGACCTGGGCGCCATCGCCGACATCGCCAGGCGGAGCGAGGCCCTGCTCATCGTCGACAACACGTTCGCCACACCGATCTTCCAGCGCCCTTGCGAGCACGGCGCCGACATCGTCTATCACTCGACGACCAAGTACCTAAACGGACACAGTGACATGATCGGCGGCTGCGCGGTCGTTCGTGACGATGACCTCGCCGCCCGCCTCCAGTTCATCCTGAATGCTGCGGGCGCCGTGCCGGGTCCGTTCGACTCCTGGCTCGCCCTGCGCGGAACCAAGACACTCCACCTGCGGATGGCTGCGCACGACTCGAACGGTCGACAGATCGCCAAATTCCTGGCGCGGCGACTCGGACCGGAACGTGTCTTCTACCCGGGGCTGCCATCGCACCCGCAGCATGAACTCGCGTGTCGGCAGATGTCCGGCTTCGGCGGCATGATCTCGTTCGATCTGGGAAGTCGCGAGGCAGCGGAGCGCGCAATGAATCGCTTCAAGGTATTTGCCATCGCGGAGTCGCTCGGCGGCGTGGAGAGTCTGGTGAATCATCCCGCTTCCATGACGCACGCCTCCGTGCCACCGGACCGGCGCGCCAAGCTCGGAATCACGGAGGGACTCGTCCGGTTCTCCGTTGGAGTGGAGGGGGTCGACGATCTCCTGACGGATGTGGACCATGCGCTGGCGTGAACAGGCTGACACCGTCCCCTGCACCGCGCCGTAGGTAACGCGACGTCGCGCGCTTTCGATTTCCTGACCAACCGCCACCCTCCCTCGCCATGCCCGACCGCGTCATCCTCACCGACATCGCTTCGACCGCATGGGAACACCCGGCTGACCGAGCGGCACTGAACACGCTACGGTCGATTCCCGGCTTCGATCAGGTCGTTCGGAAAGTTGCCGGCTTCTTCGGAGAACGCGGCGTGCGCCAGATGTTCCTGGCCAACGCGGTGCGGGTCGGGCCGAACCAGCGCCCCAGGCTCTGGGCCCAGTACCAGGACGTTTTGCTCACTCTGGACTGGAAAGACCAGCCGGAGCTCTACGTCTCCCAGACGCCGCTGGTAAACGCGGCGGCTGTGGGCTTCGACAAGCCGTTCATCGTGCTCAACTCCGGCATGGTAGCCCTGCTCGGCGAAGACGAGCGTCGCGACATTCTCGGGCATGAGCTCGGCCACATCATGAGCGGTCACACGACCTACACTACGATCGCGATCATCATTCTGACCGTGGGGATCCAGAACCTGCCGTTCCTGGCCGGTATGGCGCTGCTGCCGTTCCAGCTGGCGCTGATGGAGTGGTACCGCAAGGCCGAACTTTCGGCGGATCGTGCCGGACTGCTCACCACGCAGGATCCGCGGGTGTCGGCGAGCACGTTTCTCAAGATGGCCGGCGGCGGGGCTGGCGACGACGATATCTCCGTCGATGCCTTCCTCGAGCAGGCCGATGCCTACGAGCATGGCGCAGACTTCGCCGACAAGGTCTGGCAGATCATCAACACAGCGTTCCGTACGCACCCCTTCGGGACGGTGCGCGCCGCCGAGCTGCAGCGCTGGGTGAAGTCAGGTGAGTACGAGAAGATCCTGGCGGGAGATTATCGTCGACGCTCCGACTCATCGACGCCCCCGCTCACCGACGATTACGTTGACGCGGCTGGGTACTACGGACAGGAAGTGCGCGGCGCGATGAACTCGCTCAGCGACGTGTTTGACCGCGCCCGCGACGCCTTCAACAGCGCATTCAAGGGACCCTCGGGGACGTGAAAGTTCTGATTCTCGGAAGCGGCGGTCGCGAGCACGCGGTTGCCTGGAAGCTCAAGACAGACGACCCCTCCATTCAACTGACCGCCGCTCCCGGGAATCCGGGGATCGAGGACCTCGGCCGCTGTGCTCCGGTGAATCCCAGCGATCTACCGGCCGTTGTTGCGCTGGCTCAGACCCTGGCTCCGGACCTCGTATTTGTGGGCCCTGAGGCGCCGCTGGCAGCGGGAGTGGTCGATGCCCTTCAAGCGAACGGAATCCCTGCATTCGGTCCCTCGCAGGCCGCAGCGCAGCTCGAGTCCTCCAAACGCTATTCGAAGCAGTTGATGCTGGAGCACGAGATCCCAACGGCGGGAGCATCGTGGCATTCGGATGCGACACAAGCCAAGCTGGCAGTCCGAGTTACGGGAACGCCAGTCGTGATCAAAGCGTCCGGCCTCGCGGCAGGAAAGGGAGTCACGGTCGCCGAGTCCTTCGAGGACGCCGACCATGCAATCGACCAGATGATGCTCCGAGGTGTGTTCGGAGCAGCGGGAAGTGAGATTCTGGTCGAGGAGTTTATGGAGGGTGAAGAGCTTTCGGTGTTCGCGGTGTGCGATGGGCGGAACTTCGTGCTCCTTCCTGCGGCCCAAGACCACAAGCGGCTGCTGGACGGAGACCTGGGGCCCAATACTGGGGGAATGGGAGCATACGCTCCTGTTTCGATTGCTACATCCGACGTGCTCCAGCTGGTAGCCGACCGCGTGATTGAGCCAACGCTGGCTGCGATGCGATTACGAGGTGCTCCCTTTCGTGGCCTTCTCTACTGCGGCATGATGCTATCGGACAGCGGCCCCAGAGTCGTTGAGTTCAACTGCCGGTTTGGAGATCCGGAAACTCAGGTTGTGCTCCCGGTCATGGGAGCGTCACTTCTCGACTGGCTGATCCGTGCTAGCACAGGCCATCTGGGAGCATCAGCGGATCATAGCGGAGCATCCGGTGTAGCTGTCGCTACTGTCGTGGCCGCTCCTGGATATCCAGAGTCACCTCGGACGGGGGCCGAGATCGTCCTACCCGATGCTCCTGACGGGATCGTCGTCTTTCACGCTGGTACAAGGCGTGAACCGTCAGGACGCCTCGTCTCAGCAGGCGGGAGGGTCCTGGCCGTCACGGCGGTCGGGGATGACTTCGACCGAGCACGCGAGGCCAGTCGGGAGTACGCGGAACGCGTGCAGCTCCCCGAGGCATACTTTCGGACCGACGTAGGCTGGCGGGAGGCCGGTCGTCGTGCCAGAGCTGCCGGAAACTGAGACCATTGCCCGCGACCTCGCCGAACTTCTGCCGGGTCGCCGAATCGAGACGGTGCGTGTGCCTCGCCGCGACGTTCTCCGCGGTGATCTGAGGCGACGATTCGAGGCCATTCAGGAGGGGCGGGAGTTTGTCAGGATTTGGCGCCGCGCCAAAACGGTTGTGATGAGCCTGACGGGCGATCATCACTTGCTGGTGACTCCCCGGTTCACCGGTTCGCTGCAGTTCGGCGCAGTGCAAGACGAGTACGCTGCGATCCATTGGCGGCTCGATGGTGGCGCGACACTGATCTATCGCGACGTCAGACGCCTCGGCACGGTCACCTTGGCGAACGGAAGGATGCTCGAGGCGTTCGACCACGGTCTTGGGATTGAGCCGCTGACTTCGGCCTTTACAGGCGAGCGATTATCGGGAATTCTTCGGGGGTCGCGCAGCGGGGTGAAGAAGGTGCTGATGGACCAGCGGCGGATCGCCGGCGTCGGAAACATCTACGCAAACGAAGCGCTCTGGCGGGCAGCGATCGATCCTTCGAGAGCGGCGGGCCGGTTGAGTCGTGACGAATGTGACCGTCTCGCCAGGGAGCTGCGCGACCTTCTGCTGGAGGGCATCGACGCGCGAGGGACGACGTTTCGGGATTACCGGGACGCGCGGAATCAGCGCGGGTCGTTCGCGGCGCAGCTGCGGGTGTACGGGAGAGGCGGCCAGCCCTGCCATCGGTGTTCCACGCGCCTCACCGAGACGCACGCGATCGACGGCCGCTCCACCGTCTTGTGTCACAAGTGTCAGCGCTGACGCGCCCAACGGACGCAGCGCGTCTCGCGCGACTCCGCGGCAGCGTGCGTGCGCGAGCGGAGGATCGTCCGGGGGTGTACCGGATGATCAGCGAGACGGGAGAAGTCGTCTACGTCGGGAAGAGCAAGCGGCTGCGGACGCGGTTGTTGTCCTACTTCCGCGCGGAATTCCCTCGGGACAAGGGCGCGCGGATCGTGCGCGAGGCGCACGACATCCAGTGGACGTATGTGCCGAGCGAGTTCGCGTCGTTACTGGAGGAGCTCCGACTCATCAAGGCCATGCGGCCGCGACTCAATGTGGCGCAGAAGCGGGATGGGCGGAACTATGGCTTCGTGCGCCTAACGAGTGGGCGAGCACCCCGTCTCACCGTGGTGCGCGGGACGGGGGCTGGCGATCGTGGCGGCGTCTACTACGGCCCATTCGTCGGGGCCGCGAACCTGCGCCAGGCCCTCCGTGAGCTCTCCAGTGCGCTGGGGCTGCGGGATTGCACCTTCGACGGGAAGATGCGTTTCTCCGACCAGATGGACCTGATGGAGTTGCCTCCGCGGACGCCGGGCTGCCTGCGCTTCGAGATCGGCACCTGTCTCGGGCCGTGTGTTGGGGCGCCCTCGGCACGCGCGTACGGCACCCAGGTGCGCGAGGCCCGGCACTTTCTCGAGGGGTCGAGCGATCAGCCGCTGGTGCAGCTGGAATCGGCCATGCATCGCGCGAGCGAACGGATGCAGTATGAGCGAGCGGCGATTCTTCGGGATCGCTTGCAGAGCATCGAAGCACTGCGCGAGCGGTTCTCGCGCCTGCGCTTCGCCGTGGAGTCGCTTTCCTTCATCTACATGGTACCCGGGTACGATGGGGACGATCGGTTCTATCTCGTCAGGCGCGGGGTGGTGAAGGACGTGCTGCTGGCCCCGCGGTCGCCGGAGGACTGGGCGTTCGTGCAGCAGCGCGTGCGTGAGGTCTTCGTGCTGCCCCTCCCGGTTCCGGGAGCGGTTCCCTCGCACGAAGTCGACGAGCTGTTGCTGGTCACGTCCTGGTTCGCCACGCGCCCGCAGGAGATGGACGCCACCGTGCCGGCAGACGCTCTGTGGCGCGGCGACGCGTCAGGCGAGCGACACCAGCTGGACGTCGGCGCGCCCCTCAGCGATCGTTAGGCGCGCCACGGTCGGGGCGATGTCGAACCGCCGGGGGCCGGCGGCACCGGGGTTGAGCACGAGACGGTTGGCGGCGCGGTGCACGAGGGGACGATGCGTGTGCCCATAGATCAGCACGTCGGCCTCGTAGGCTGCCAGCAGTTTGTCGGGGGTGGGGACGCCGAGCTCGTGGCCGTGGCTCATGTGGAACGAGAGCCCGCCGATGTTGCGGACGAGCTGGGGCGGCAACCGCGGGTGGCCCGGCGGATCGCAGTTGCCAGCGACCGCGGCCACCGGCGCAATCACGGCCAGTTCATCGAGCACCTCGTCGCCGCAGACGTCGCCCGCGTGCAGAATCAGGTACACGCCGGCCAGCGCCCGGTGCACTTCGGGGCGCAGCTGCCCGTGGGTATCGGCGATCACGCCCAGAACGATCGGCGTCATCCGTCGTCCAGGGCGTCGGGCTCCCCACCCCAGCGCCTGACGAGTGCGTGATCGACGTCGAGGTGATCGAGAATGCGTGCGGCCACGAAATCGACCAGATCATCGATCGTCTGCGGCCGGTGATAGAAGCCCGGCGCTGCCGGAAGCACGAGCGCGCCCGCGCGCGCGAGGCGCAGCAGGTTGTCGAGGTGGATGTCGCTCCAGGGCGTTTCGCGTGGGACGACGATGAGCCGGCGTCGTTCCTTGAGCACGACGTCCGCCGCCCGTTCCACGAGGGAGCGTGACGAACCGTGGGCAATGGCCGACGCGGTCCCCATCGAACACGGGCAGATGACCATGCCCGCGGTGCGTGTCGACCCGGAGGCCGGCGCAGCACCGCGATCGACATCGCTGAAGGTCCTGACCCAGCGATCCCACACCACCTCGCCGATCCGTGCGCGAAGCGCTTCCACCGACGCGATTCCCATTTCGGTCTCGAGGAGGCGCAGACCATGCGAGCTCACGATCAGCCACACCGCGCGTTCGGCCCCGACCAACTGTTCGAGCACGCGCACCGCGTATGGAGCGCCGGATGCGCCGGTGATCGCGAGGACGATGGGAAGGGGCACTGGAGTCAGGAGCGGAGAGCGGAGACCGAATGGCAGAGAGCAGGCGAAACTCGTCAGGCGCTTCCTCGCAGGAGTCGCTCGGCGATGACGCACACGAAGAAGGCAATGCTGATGACGCCGTTCATGGTGAAGAACGCGGCATCGAGCCGGCTCAGGTCGCCGGGCTTCACGAGGCGGTGCTCGTAGAGCAACAGGGCTCCGGTAATGGCCACTCCAACGAAGTACAGCCAGCCTCCCGCGGTGACGAGACCTACGACGGCGAGGCCGACTACGGTCCACAGGTGCAGCGCGCGGACGAGCGCGATGGCGCGGCGTTCACCCAGCATGGCCGGGATCGAGTGCAGCCCATTGGCGCGGTCGAACTCGGTGTCCTGGAGCGCGTAGAGAACGTCGAATCCCCCGACCCAGGTCATGACCGCGCTCGCCAGAACCACGGGCATCCACCAGGGTTCGGGCCAGGCACCGGTGACGGCGAGGTACCCTCCCACGGGGGCAATCGCGAGACCGGCTCCCAGCACGAGGTGCGACCAGCGGGTGAAGCGCTTGGTATAGCTGTAGAAGCAGATCCAGAGCAGGGCGAGCGGCGAGAGCCAGGCGCACAGCGGGTTCAGGCGCCACGAGCACCATACGAAGATCACGCCCGAGACCAGCACGGCGGCCGCCGCCTCGCGCACGCCTAACACGCCGCTGGGGATCTCGCGCATCTGTGTGCGCGGGTTGCGCGCGTCGACGTCCCGGTCGACGATCCGGTTGAAGCCCATGGCAGCGAACCGCGCCGAGGTGAACGCGAGGGCGATCCACCCGACCATGGCCAGGGTGACGGGGGCACGATAGCTGGCGAGCGTCGCGCCGACGAACGCGAACGGCAGCGCGAACACCGTGTGCGGGAGCTTCACGAAGTTCGCCCAGCGCAGGAGTCGCGAACGGCCGTCGAAGGTCTGGCCTTCTCGCGGACGGGCGGACGGATGGACGGGTGGACGGGTGGTCAACTGCGATCGGGTTGCTGGGTTAACACGTACCGGACATGCGCGAAGGTGTCGACTCACACAATACAGTATGCGTCTACTCGTGTACTCGTCTACTCGTCTCGCGGTCGACCCGTCCCGAAATCCCGAGCTGGCCCCACATCGCATCGACCCGGGCCTTTGTCTCGGCGTCCATCTCGATCACTTTGGGCCAGTTGCGGGTGTACCCTTCCTCCGGCCATTTGCGCGTGGCGTCGATGCCCATCTTCGACCCATAGGTAAACGCGCGGCTGCCGTGATCGAGCACGTCGACCGGCCCCATCGTGAACCGCACGTCCCGTTCGGGGTCCATGTTGTTGAGCGCAACCCACCAGGCCTCCTGGGGGTTGCGCACGTTCACTTGCTTGTCGACGACGACCAGCACCTTGGCCAGCGACATCAGCCCGGCCCCCCACAGCGCGTTCATCACCTTGTACGCCTGCCCCGGATACTGCTTGTCGATCGAGACAAACACGAGATTGTGGAAGATGCCCTCGGCGGGCATGTGGTAGTCCACGATCTCCGGCGTGGTGAGTTTGAGCAGCGGCAGGAAGATGCGCTCGGTGGCGTGCCCGAGGTAGAAGTCCTCCATCGGGGGGCGGCCCACGATCGTGGTGGCGTAGACCGGGGTGCTCCGCATCGTCACCGCCGTCACCCGCACGCGCGGGTACAGGTCGGCTTCGGAGTAGAAGCCCGTGTGATCGCCGAACGGCCCCTCGAGCACCAGGGGCTCGGACGGATCGATCTCTCCCTCGATCACGATCTCGGCATCGTAGGGAACGTCGAGATCATTGGTGACGGCCTTGGTCAGGTGCACGGGGTCCTTGCGCAGGAACCCGGCGAAGATGAACTCGTCTACGTTAGGCGGCAGCGGCGCCGACGCCGAGTACACGGAGGCCGGATCTGCGCCGATCACGATGCATACCGGCATCTTCTCTCCGCGCTCGGCCATGTCCCGCCAGTGCGCCGCGCCCACCTTGTGCCGTTGCCAGTGCATCGCCACGGTGTCCTTGCCGAGTACCTGCACGCGGTACATCCCCACGTTGCGGATTCCACGCTTCGGGTCTTTGGAGATGACCATCGTCAGCGTCAGGTACGGGCCGCCATCCTCGGGCCAGCAGGTGATGATCGGCAGCCTCGCGAGGTCGATCTGATGGCCGGTCCAGACCACTTCCTGCGACGGCGGGGAGCCCCCCTTCCGGCGGGGCGGGAATTTGGCCACCTCGAGGAGGCGCGGCAGCAGCCCCAGCTTGGCGAGAATGCCATCGGGCACCTTGAGATCCATCAACTGCGTGATGCGGGCGCCCACCTCATCCAGACGGTCCACGCCTAACGCCATCGACATCCGCTTCATCGAGCCAAACAGGTTGATGGCGACGGGGTACGGCGAACGGGAGCCGTTGTCGAGGATGGGGTGCTCGAAGAACAGGGCCTTCCCTCCCCCCGGCATCTTGCTCACCCGATCAGCGATCTCGCAGAGCTCGAGCTTCGCGCGCACGGGATGCGAGATTCGCGTCAGCTCGCCAGCGGCGTCGAGAGCGCCGATGAAGGATTGGAGGTCAGGGAAGGACACAGGAGTGGAGTGCGGAGAGCGGGGAGCGTGGAGCAGGGAGCGAGCGGAGAACGGCGGCTGACCTATCCACTCTCCGCTCTCAGGTCCCCGCGCTTTTCGCCAACGTGTACCGCTGCCACGCCCATCGTCAGGCTCTCCCAGGTCACCTGTGCAAACCCGGCGTTGGACATGTGGGTCGCCAAGGACTCTTCGACCGGAACACGCCTGACCGACTCCGGCAGGTATCGATAGGCCGTGCGGTGTCCACTCACGAACGAGCCGATCGCCGGCAGCACGTGATGGAAGTATGCCTGGTATCCGGCACGAACGACCGGCGACCGTGGCGTGGAGAATTCGAGGATGACGAAGCGCGCACGCGGACGGAGGACGCGGTATACCTCGCGGAGACAGGCGTCGAGGTCAGCCACATTGCGGATGCCGAAGGCCACGATCGCGCCATCCATCGAGCTGTCCGAAACCGGCAGCGCGAGTGCATCTGCCACCAACGGACGCACCACTTCCGAAGACGACTTCTCTCGTCCCGCGCGCAGCATGGGCTCGGCGAAATCAGCGCCGATGATCGACCCGCGAAATCCGACCTGCCGAGCCAGCTGCGCCGCGACATCGAGGGTACCGGCGCACAGGTCGAGGTAGCGACCCGCCGGCGCCGCACGCCACGCCAGGGCTTCCAGCGCACGGGCGCGCCAGCGGCGGTCGACATTGAAACTGAGCAGATGATTGAGGAGATCGTACCGCGGGGCGATCTCCGAAAAGATGCGGCGAACATACTCGCGCTTGGCGGCGCCACCACTGGCCGCGTCGCGCACCTCCACCGCATCGAGATCGGTGAGGGTCATTGTGCGAAACTTGGGCAAGCACGTCGGCACGAGCAAGCGCGGCTAGACCCGTTCATCCGTCTTCCTTACCTTCCTCCGAACTTCGCGGGCACGGGACCGATTCCCATCGCCGGCGTGACGCTGGCGGCATGGCCCCAATCCTTGACATCAGAAACCTTCCCGACGCGGACCTCGTCACCCTTGCTCAGGACGGGCGCGAGCCAGCGTATCGGGAACTGATTCGCCGCTACGAACGCCCCATCTTCTCGCTGATCTTCCGCATGGTTCGCGATCGGGAGATCGCGGAGGATCTGGCACAGGACACGTTCATCAAGGTCCTCAACCACATCGACCGCTATCGGCCGGAGTTCAAGCTGTCGAGCTGGTTGTTCAAGATCGCCAACAACGTGGCCATCGATCACCTGCGCAAGCGGCAGATCGACACAGTGAGCATGGACGGATCTCCTCACGCCTCCAGCGCCGCAGAGGTCGAAGCGACGCAGATGGAGATCGCAGCACAGCAGGAAACGGCGCTCGAGGAGCTCGAGGCCAAGGAGATTGGCTCGGCGATCGAGCGGGCGATTGAGTCCCTGCGCCCCGAATACCGCGCCTGCATCATGCTGCGACACGTCGAAGGCCGATCCTACGAGGAGATCGCCGCGACCCTCGACCTTCCGCTGGGTACGGTGAAAACCTACATCCACCGGGCCCGCCATCAGCTCCGGGAGGCCCTCGATGATACTCGTGATTGAAACCCAACTGAACGCGTGGTCGTAGACCCCCTCGGAGGCACTGTGAATCATCGACACCTACTCCCCGAAGAGATCGATCTCCTCGTCGACAACGAGGAAGGCTTCGGCGTCGCCCCGCTCCGCACGCATCTGGAAGGCTGCCCTTCCTGCCGGGCCCGATTCGATGCCCTGGCAACTGTGGTGAGTGCGCTCGAGTCGCTCCCCCATGTGGCACCTGCTCCGCGCTTTACAGAGCGAGTCATGAGCCAGGTTCATGTGTTCGAGCCTTGGCACGTGGCGTTGCGCGACTCGATTCGACGCTGGATTCCACAGTCATCGGTCGGTAAGGCGGTGGTCGGCGCCACGGGCGGTGTCATGGCCGTTCTGATGACCGCCATCGTCATCTGGATCGGGCGACGAGCTGACGCTGTGCTCTTCCTGTCCAACCTTGTGATGGAACGCACACGCGAGGGCCTGGCGTCTCTGCTGACAGAAACTGTCGTTGCGCTGTTCGGTGCGACTGCCGCAACGGCAGTCCGGAACGGTGGGGCCGTGGTAATGCTCGGGACTGCCGGCCTGCTCGCCGCCGCGGTGGTCGGCGTCGCATTCGGCGTAAAGGCGGTTGCCACCGCAGGTCGCAGCCGGAGGGTTTAGCATGTCAGCGCGGACCTTCCTGACGACCGCTGCCGCGGTCGTGCTTTGGCCTTTGCTCCCGCTCACCGCGCAGGTGCGCCCCCCTGTCCCTCACGACAGCCTGCCCATTGGCGGCCGGATCATCCCGGCAGGCACGACCGTCGAGGGGCCCGTTGTCGTCGCCGGGGGCAACCTCGACGTTCGTGGAACCATTCAGGGTTCGGCGATTTCGATCGCCGCCGATGTCGTAGTGCGGCCGGGGGGACGCGTAACCGGGGATGCGATCGCGGCCTTTGGAGACGTTCGGAACGAAGGCACGATCAGCGGCAGCGTGAAGGCTCTCACGGGCACATTCGGAGCCTCGCTGCGCGGCCTCTTCGCCAGCGATGAGGCTGCTGGCGCTGCCGATCGCTCACCGGTCAATCTCGCGCTCGGCTGGTTCACGGTCATGATGCTCATTGGGCTCGGGGTTCTCGTGTTCGCCAGCCAGTACCTGGACGGAGTGGTGGACGTGCTGGGACAGTCCTTCTGGCGCTCGTTCCTCACAGGCCTGCTGGGTGAGCTCGGCATCCTTCCCGCGATACTCCTGGTCTGCGTCGCCCTTGCCATCACGGTGATCGGAGCGCTGCTCATTCCCTTTGCGGTGGTTGCCCTGGTGCTGGCCGTGGCGGGGCTGGCCACGCTTGGATTTGTCGCCGTCGCACGCCTGACGGGCGATGGTCTGGGTGGACGCCGAGTGATGCGCCTGAGCTCGCGCGGAGGCGCCTTACGCGGCGTCGTCGTCGGTTTGGCGGTCTACATGGGCCTGTGGCTCATTGCGGCAGCGCTCAACAGCACGCCGGTAGCCGGAACGATTCTGCGGATGCTCGCGTTGCTCGTCACCTTCGTCGCGGTGACGGCCGGGTTCGGGGCGGCACTGCTCTCTCGCGGGGGAACAAAACGCGACGCTGCAGTGATCGTGGCTCCCGCGCCGGCGATGGATGCTGCATGGCAGACGCCAACTCCTGTTGCCGGTGTTGTCGCGGCCCGGCGCCCCTCCAGGCCGAAGGTCGAAGCCGGGTCAGGACAGTAGGCCACTGCGAAACCCGGCAGACACCCAGCGTCGCTGTGTGCAGAGGGGCCTTCTAGTCGCTCTGCGTAACGGCTAGCCTCGATACCACACGACCGTGGCGCCACGATGCAGGCCAAGCGCCTTGCTCGCGCTGCCGTCTCGCACGGCGATCTCCAGCAGACCGCTGGAACCTGTAACGGCTACCGGAGCACCTGGTGCAACGTCCGCATACGTGCCCCGCACCGGGACGGGTCGGCCCGCTGCTGCCACGACGCCCGATCGCGCGCCCACGAGGTTGGTGATGGCGTTGCCGAAGCGGTCGATGGCGATCACTTCGCCGATGACCGCCCCGTCGTCGCGGCGCACGGCCTCCCTGGTCCGGAGGATCAGCGGCGTGCCGTGCGGCTCACCCAACGAGGCGAGCGAGGCACCAGTGGCAAGGGCCGCGGCGGCCGGCGCAAACACATCCCGCGCATGGAAGGTGCGCGAGGCGGCGTTGCTGACGGGCAGCGAAACAGCCGTCGCGTTGCCGAGGAGGAGCGCAGGAGACATCACGCCGTTGTCGGGGCCGACGAGGAAGCGATCGTCACTTTGTACCGCCATGGCCACACGCGAGGTGCCGACTCCCGGATCGACGACAACGAAATGGACGGTCCCGGCGGGGAAGCGGCGCCAGTAGCGCACGACCGTCAGCCGCGCGAGCTCGATGTCGTGGGCCGGAATGTCGTGCGACAGATCGAGAATTGTCGCGCCGGGCGCCAGCGAACACAGCACCCCTTTGATCTCGGCCACGTAGCCATCGGCAGTGCCGAAATCCGTGAGCAGCGTGATCAGCGGGCGCATCGGTGCTCGTCAGGCGCGCCGCGGAGCACCGAGCGTGGCGTACAGGCGATCGGCCAGAGCGCCGAGCGCACGAGCCGTTGCGGACTGGGGATCTGCCACGACCACGGGGCGCCCGGTGTCCCCGCCTTCGACGACGCGCGGCGACATGGGGATCTGACCGAGGAGGTCGAGCTGCAGCTCATCGGCGAGCCGCTTGCCGCCCCCCGACCCGAAGAGTGACACGGGCTTCCCGCAGTGCGGGCATTCGAACCAGCTCATGTTCTCGACGATGCCGAGGACCGGCACGTTCACGCGCTGGAACATCTTGGCGCCGCGCAGCGCATCGCCAATCGCGACCTGTTGCGGGGTCGTGACGATGATCGCGCCCGAGACGTGCGTCGCCTGGACCAGGGAGAGCTGGGCGTCTCCTGTGCCGGGGGGCATGTCCACGAGGAAGAAATCGAGCTCGCCCCATGCCACGTCGCGCAGGAACTGCGTCGTGATCTTCATGACGATCGGGCCGCGCCAGATGGCCGGTTGGTCCCGCTCGATCAGGAAGCCTAACGAAATCAGTTTGACGCCATGCGCCTCGAGCGGGATGATCTTCTCGTTGCGCACCGGGGGCGGCGCATTGACCCCCATCATCAGCGGGATGTCGGGACCGTAGATATCCGCGTCCATGAGCCCGACGCGTAAGCCCCGCTGGGCGAGGGCGACCGCGAGATTCACCGCCACGGTCGACTTGCCCACCCCGCCCTTGCCTGACGAGACGGCAATGACGTGGCCGAGGTGTGGATATGCCACTGGTGTCGGCGCCGAGGGACGCGGCGCGGCGGGCCGATCGTCCATCACCGGCAGGCTGCGCGCCGGCGCTGCCGGACGAGGCAAGGGTTTCTCGAACTCGCCGGGATCGCGCACGTCCACCCGCACGTCGGTCACCCCATCGACCCGCTCGACCGCCTGGCGCACATCGCGCACGACCACAGGATCGTCCGACGCCCTGAGCAGCACCGTCAGCCGCACCTTGCCATCGACCGACGTGCCGATGTCTCGGACCATCTCATCCTCGAGGACATTGGCTCCGGAGCGCGGGCTGCGCACGGCGGCCAGCGCGTGCTCGATGCGTTCCTGCAGGGTGGAGGGGGTCAAGACGGGAGAGGGGAGGCGGGAGACGGGAGAGGGACGTTCATGGCGCGACCTGTGGCTCGTTAGTGTCGTCCGTCGACCGCTTCGAGGACGCCCACGTACTCGCGCGCTTTTTCCACGACCCTGGCCCGAACCTGGTCGAGCGTGCCCGGGATCAGCGCACCGGACGCTTTGGCATGGCCGCCGCCACCGAACTCGCGCGCAAAGCGGTTGACGTCCACCTGGCCCGTACTGCGAAAGGACACCTTCACCTTGCCGTAGCCCAGGTCGCGGAAGAACAGCGCCAGCCGCGTCCCCATGATCGACCGTGGATGCTCCACGATGCCATCCAGGTCTTCCGGACTGACGTCGTAGCGCTCCAGCGCATCGGCGGTCACGGAAATCCACGAGATGCCGTGTTCCGCGTCATGTCCAATCGAATGGAGCGCGTCGCGGAGGAGATAGATCCGGCCCGGCGAGACCGATGCGTAGATGCGGCGGTACATCGTTTCCGGATCGACCCCGGAGCGCAACAGCGTCGCGGCAATCGCGTGACACCGCGGCGTGGTGTTCGCATAGCGAAATCCGCCCGTGTCGGTGAGGATCGCCGTGTACAGGGCCTCGGCGATGGCCGGCGTGACCTCCAGGCCTAACGAGGCGGCGAAATCGAACACGAGCTCACCCGAGGCGCAGGCACCGGGATCGTCCATCAGCAGTTCGCCAGCCGGCTCGTCGCTCGGCACGTGATGGTCGATGACGATGCGTGGCACGGTCAGCTTCCTGACCGAATCGGCCAGCTGGCCCAGTCGTCCCATATCGCTCACGTCGACGATGATCAGGGCGTCGACCCCCTTGAGCGCCCGCGCACCGTCTCTGGTACGTTCTTCGATCGTGGGATCGAGGAGAAAGTCGAAGATCCCGGGCCACGGCGTGGGATTGATCACGCGTCCTGCGATGCCCATCTGTGGCAGCAGCCGCGCCATGGCAGCGACCGAGCCACAGGCATCACCGTCGGCATTGATGTGCGTCGTGATGCCGACGCATTTGGCGCCGCGCAATGTGTCGGCAATGCGGAGGGCCGCAGCGTGCCGCTCAGGGGCGACCGTCAGGATCTCAGTGAGCACAACGGGGACGTAAGACGAAGCGGCGCCCCGGAATGGAGCGCCGCCCGTAAGATAACCGCCGAAGGGAACTATCTGCCTGCTTCAGCCCTCGCGGCTTTGGAGTTGTGGCGACCGTACATGAAGTAAATCGCCAGCCCGATCACCAGCCAGATCAGAAGACGGAGCCACGTGTCACCGGGCAGGCCGTACATCATGTAGCCGCAGATGGGGATGGCAAGCGCCGGCACGAAGGGCACCAGGGGCGTGCGGAAGGGCCGATGCAGGTTCGGCTGCCGATACCGCAGCACGAGCACACCCCCGCTGACGATGACGAACGCGAGGAGCGTTCCGATGGACACGAGCTCCCCGAGCAGGCCGATCGGGAACATGCCCGCGATGAGCGCCGCCACCGAACCCGTGATGATGGTGGACACGTATGGCGTCTGGAACTTGGGGTGCACCTTGGAGAACATCGGCGGGAGCAACCCGTCCTTGGACATCGCGTAGAAGATGCGCGGCTGACCGAGCAGCATGACCAGCACGACCGAGGCCAAACCGGCAATGGCGCCGAGCGCGACGAGCATCTTGAGCCACGAGAGCGACGGACCGGCCTTGCCGATGGCGACGTACACCGGATTCGGGACATTGAGCTCGGTGTAGTTGGCGACACCGGTCATGACCAGCGCCATCAGGATGTAGAGCACGGTACACACGGCCAGCGATCCCAGGATGCCGATGGGCAGATCGCGCTGGGGGTTCTTTGCTTCCTGCGCCGCGGTCGACACGGCATCGAATCCGATGTACGCGAAGAAGATCACGCCAGCACCCCGCACGATGCCGGAAAGCCCAAACTGTCCGAAGGTTCCGGTATTCTCCGGAATGAACGGCTCCCAGTTCGACGGCGTCACGTACATGAAGCCGAAGCCGATCACGAGGAAGACGATCGCCACCTTCACGAAGACGATGATGTTGTTGAGTTTCGCCGATTCGGAGATGCCGATGACGAGCAGTGTCGTCAGCAACCCGATGAGCAGCATCGCCGGGAGGTTGATGATGTGTCCGGTCCGCACCAGGGTGTGCGTGCCCTGAACGGCGAACGGCGCGTTGGTGAGCGCCGCGGGCATGTTGATGCCGAGATAGTCCGTCACGAAGCCCGAGAAGTACCCGGACCAACCGACCGCAACGGTCGACGCGGCAAACAGGTATTCGAGGATGAGGTCCCATCCGATGATCCACGCCACGAACTCGCCGAGCGTCGCATAGCCGTACGTGTACGCGCTTCCGGCGATGGGGATCATCGACGCAAACTCGGCGTAGCACAGCCCCGCGAAGAGGCACCCGAGTCCGGCGAGGACGAAGGACAGGACGATGGCAGGACCCGCATACTGCGCCGCCGCAGTCCCCGTGAGCACGAAGATGCCGGCGCCGATGATGGCTCCGATGCCGAGCAGCGTGAGGTTCATCGCGCCGAGGGTTCGCTTGAGGGTCACCGTTTCTCCGGCGCCCTCGGCCTCGCGCATCAGCTGATCAAGGCTCTTTTTAGACCAAAGTCCCATGTCGGGAGTCTCCGGTAGTCATGACGTGAAATGGGCGATCGGTGAGTCGATCGCCCGCGTGGGAGGTGGTTCGATGTGCGGCCAAACTGGAGGGCCGCGAGAGGGGTGTCAAGCGGACGGTGAGACGGCGAGACGAGAGACGGGAGGTCGCACGAGAGCGTGCCGTACTCGCCGTTGGTCGCCTGGCCACGTTACCCGCGCCGACGACCCAGCGCTTTTCGCCGGACGTGCTCCCGTTTCCCGTCTCCCGTCTCTCAGAGCGAGTAGTTAGGCGCTTCTCGCGTGATCTGCACATCGTGAGGATGCGATTCGCGCAGCCCGGCCGTCGTGATCCGAACAAAGCGCGACTCCGTCCTCAACACTTCAATCGATCCGCACCCCACGTATCCCATGCCGCTGCGCAGGCCGCCTACCATCTGAAAGAGCACGTCGCTCACCGGACCCTTGTAGGGGACTCGACCCTCGATGCCTTCGGGGACGAGCTTCCCGGCCGACATTTCACCCTCCTGGAAATACCGGTCGGCGGAGCCGTCCTGCATCGCGGAAAGGGACCCCATACCCCGGATCATCTTGAAGCGGCGGCCCTCGAGGAGGAATGACTCACCGGGAGACTCCTCCGTGCCGGCGAGCATCGACCCCATCATCACGCTCGACGCACCTGCGGCAAGCGCCTTCACGATGTCGCCCGAGTACTTGATGCCCCCATCGGCGATGACCGGAATGCCGTCTGCGCCGTCGACTGCGTCCATGATCGCCGTCAGCTGCGGCACGCCGACACCCGTGACCACTCTCGTGGTGCAGATCGAGCCCGGACCAACGCCCACCTTCACGGCGTCCACTCCACGCTCCACGAGCGACGCGGCACCTTCGCGCGTGGCGACATTGCCGGCGACGAGCTGAATCGAGGGGAACGAGTCCCGCACCTGCGCCGTGGCCTGGAGCACCCCGTCGCTGTGGCCATGAGCGGTATCGATCACGATCACATCCACTCCGGCATCCACCAGGGCGCGGGCACGGTCGAGAAAATCACCACCAGCACCGATCGCCGCGGCACACCGCAAGCGACCGTGCTCGTCCTTGTTCGCGTTAGGGTACTGTTTGCGCTTGTGGATGTCCTTCACGGTGATGAGACCGCGCAGCTTGTAGTCCTCATCAACCACGGGGAGCTTCTCGATGCGGTGGTCGGCCAGGATGCGCTCGGCGTCGTCGAGCGTGGTCCCTTCGGGCGCGGTCACGAGGCCTTTGGAGGTCATCGCCTCCCGGATCGGTTGCTGCAGGTTCCGTTCGAACTGCAGGTCGCGGTTGGTGATTATGCCGACCAATCTTCCCGCGCCATCGACGATCGGGACGCCCGAGATCTTGAACCGATTCATCAGCGCGACGGCTTCACGCAACAGGGCATCGGGCGACAGGGTGATCGGGTTGAGAATCATCCCACTTTCCGATCGCTTCACCCGGTCGACCTCAGCCGCCTGACGATCGACGGACATGTTCTTGTGCACCACACCGATCCCACCGGCGCGGGCCATCGCGATCGCCATTCCTGATTCCGTGACGGTGTCCATCGACGCCGATACGAGGGGCACGTGGAGCGAAATGCCTCGAGTGAACCAGGACGAGGTGCTGACCTCCTTGGGGTGCGTCAGCGAGTGTCGCGGGGCGAGCAGCACATCATCGAAGGTGAGCGCGAGATCGATGCGAATGCGGCTTTCGCCAGGCTCGGCACCATTGGCGCTCAAGCGCGACGGCCCGCGATCCGGGGTCATCGGATGCGCGGGCCGTTCTGAAGATCGAGTTGGTGTCGCCATAGCGAAAGCTAGACTGCTCCCGCCCCTAGCTCAAGCGCCCGATCTCACTCCGGCGAGACGGCGCAGTCGGCGCCGGCGCCGCGCGGTGGCGAACAACGAGGCAAAGTAGAGCAGCTGTCTCAATGCCGCCGGGTCGAGCTCCCCGGGTTCTCGCGACCAATGGGAAAGCGTCACCTCGCGTGAGGCACGATCGAACATCCGTGAGAGCGACATCACCACAAGGAAGAGGTCGTCGATCTGACCTACGATTGGAATGATGTCAGGAAGAATGTCGAACGGCGAAAACAGGTACACGATTGACCCGACCACCAGGAAACGATCCCACTTCGCGACGCGCGAGTCGCGCAGCATCCCGAAGACCAGCTCGAGATACGCGGGGAAGTGCGTGATGAGGGCGAGCACTCCGGTAACTCTGCGAGCGGTGGAGCGGGAATCGTGCAGGACAGCACTGGGCATTGATCAGTCCTTCCGCAGGGTGTCACGGTGCTCAGGGCGTGCTCGACGGATTCTGCTGGGGTGGAGGGTCTGGAGGACTTGTCGACGCGCTTTCCGGGCTTGGGGCTTCGGCTGGTTGCGGCGTCGCTGGCCTGGTGACGTTGCTTGCCGCCGTCACAATGTCGCTGGCCACAGACTTACCTGCGGCCGCGACACCATTGAGTACACCGACGGCTTTGTTCAGGAGCCCCATGGTTTCAGAAATCGCCGTCGCGGAGACCTTTCCGGCCCGCAGCGTATCTTCCACCCCGTCCGTGAATCGTGAGAAGAGACTCGCGACGTTGGTTGGTTCCTTGGCGCCGTATTTCGAGGTCACGAACTCCAGGTAGTCGAGCACCTGGTATCCCTTCTCGTCACTCAGTGCGTCCAGGTGGCGGAGGAGGCGTTCGCGCAGATGAGGGGACAGGGCCATGGCTGGGGGCAACTAGGCGGTGGGTGGCAGGAAGGAGTCGGGTGATGTACTGAAACCTACCCTCGGCTGCCCTCGCCTGGTTTCAACCCCGCCAGCGAGCGCGGCTACCGCGCACGTCGATGTGGGCGTACGGAGACCCGCCCCGATAGAGGCCGAGGCCGCCAACGAGGTCCGGGTGTGTCCGTTCGACGACATCCACGGCACGTGCGACCATCGCCACGTCCACCCAGGTCACGTGGCCGTCGCCATTGGCGTCAACGGCGATGTCGGCAGCGTCACCATACTGATGGCGGCTATCACCGGCCGCCCGAGGCACGCGACGATTGTGCAACGGTGTTCGAAAGCCGGAATGAACATCCACGTCCACCTGAGAACCCGCGCTGCTCCCTCGCCAGCGAACGATCTCCTCGAAGACCAGTTCTAGCTTGTCGAGCAACCGAGGGTTCATCGCCAGATACCGCGGCCACGTCGTCTGGTTGTCGTGGGTGAGGAAGTCGTCGATCCTCAGATGCTGGGAGACGGGCAGCTCGGCATCGGCCTCGTCGATCTCGAGAAAACCGGCGGGCGCATGTTCCAGGTCGCCGCGGCGCTCGCCGCGGTAGAAGCCGATGCGGTAGCCGTTGATCGAGGCACCGCGCTTCTCGGTCAACGGCATCAGGACGCCGAGCGTGAGACTGTCGAGGATGCGGCGCTCACCGCCATGGACAATGGCGAGTCGGTAAAAGCCCGGCTGCGACGGTGCGAAGATCGGCCCGTCCAGCGGCCGTCGTGCCGATACGGGCGCCAGCGCTCCGACCGGTACCCAGTCGTAGTCGACGCCAGCCGGTGAGGCACTGAGCTCGAGGGGCAGATCGAGCCTGGACGACGGCAGCGCGGTGAGCATGCGCACAGCGCGACTTCGACCGTGGGCGCTGCTGGCGGTGCGCGCATGGGGGAGGAGTTTGGCGCGCTCCACAGCCCCGAGCGAGGGACCCAGGGCGGCATCTGCCCGTGAAAGGACGGTCAGCGAGCCGGCGGCGAGGACGCCGAAAAACAGCGCGGGCGCGAGACGGGATCTACTGCGCCCCACGGTCAGATCAGGCCCCAGCGGGCGCGCGTTCCCCGCACGTCGACGTGAACGAACGGTCCGTGCGAGCGGGTGCTCCGATACAATCCGGCGCCACCCGCCAGGTCCGGGTGTGCCCGTTCGACGCGTTCCACCGACTCGAGAATCACCTTCGTGTCACGCAGATCCACGCGGCCATCGCGATTGAGATCGTCCATGCGACCGTTGCCGTCGTTGTCGATGAAGATGTCGGCCGCGTCGCCATACTGATGCCGGCTGTCCTTGGCGCGACCACCGCGCCTAACGCCCGTCGCGTTGTACTGCGGCGTGCGGAAGCCGGACATCACGCGCACCGTCTCGACGTTGATGCCCCGCTCTTCGAGGTCGGAGATGATGAGCTCGAGCTTATCGACCAGCGGTTCGCGCAACACCAGGTACTTGGGCCACACGCCAACCTGGTCGTGTGTGAGGAAGTCGCGCAGACGAAAGTGCTGCGAGACGGGCGTGTCCTGATTGTCCGGGGTGACTTCAATGAACCCGTCGGGCACCGGTCCCTCCCCCCGCCGCTCCGCCGGCCAGCTGCCCAGGCGATACGAACCGAGACGACCGCGATCCTTGGCGTAAAACGGCAAGAGCGTGATCAGCGAGAACGAGCGACCGGCTTCGGAGGCCGTGTAGACACCGGGACGTCGGGCGGCACTGTCGCCAAAGAGCGCTTGCAGCACGCGAATCGGTCCGCCGCGCGCCGCACCGACCAGCCGGGCGAGCAGCTTGCCGCTTTTGCCCTTGAGTGAGTCGGCACCAATGGTGATCGTCGATTCGGCAACCGCCGCCGCAACGATCCGTGGTTCCGCGTTCAGTGTTTGCGCACCCGCAACCCATGGCATCGCCATGAGCACCGAAAGCACGCGAATGTGGGGGATACGAACCATTCGTGGCTGCAACCTGGAGTTCGAAGGACGTGCGAGAACTGACATTCCGACGACGCCCTGACGAGGGGGCGCGTCACACGCGGTCAACCGCGCTTCGGAATCGTCACCGAAGTCACGAAAACCACGGCCACGAAGTCGGGGAAAATAGCCCTCACCCGCCTCGGCGCTACCCCACACGTCCACTCCGGTCGCCACGCATTTGACCCTCCCGGCGGGGAATTGGTTCCTCCTCAAGAGGTAGAATCGAGAAAGGACCGAGGAAAACGTGCAAACGGAGAGAGAAGACGGGTAAACGGCTAAGTGAGTGCACGGGGTCACAAGCGAGGTGAACGGTATTCGGCTTGGCCGTTTCGTTACCAGTCTTGCCTCGGTCTGCCCGTTCACCCGTTCGCTTGCTGACCCCGCTGCCCGTTCGCGACCCTGCTACATTCCCCGGCGCTCCTCCATGCAGCATTCGAACACCCTGCCCCGCGACATGTCCGGCTCCAGACGTCCTGTAGTGCTCGTCGTGCTCGACGGCTTCGGCTATCGCGAAGCGACGGAGGGCAATGCGGTTGCCATGGCGTCGATGCCCACGTGGAAGGCGGTCTATGCCAGGGCTCCTCGGACGCTCCTGGACGCATCGGGCCAAGCGGTCGGGCTTCCCGCGGGCCAGATGGGGAACAGTGAGGTCGGACACCTCAACCTCGGTGCGGGGCGGGTGGTCAAGCAGGATCTGGTCCGTATTGGTGAGTCGATTGAAGACGGGAGCTTTTGCCTGAGGCCGGCGTTCGTGGATGCGTGCGCACATACTCGATCGACGGGAGGGACGCTCCACCTCATGGGCCTGCTTGGCGATGGCGGTGTGCACGCGCTGAACCAGCATGTGTTCGCCCTCATCGACCTTGCACACCGGCAGCAAGTACCGCGGATCGCGATTCACTGTCTCACCGACGGCCGCGACACCCTTCCGACGAGCGGGCTGCGGTACATGGAGGAGACCCTTCGGCATGCCGCGGGCCGGGCCGTGGTCGCCTCGTTAGGTGGCCGGTACTACGGAATGGATCGCGACAAGCGCTGGGAGCGCGTCAAGAAGTGGTATGACGCGGCGGTGCTTGGCGTCGGCCGCACGACCACCGACCCCCTGGCGGCGATCCAGGCCTCGTACGATGCCGGCGTGACCGACGAGTTCATCATCCCGCTGGTGGTCACACACGACGGGGTTCCGGTAGCGCCGATGCGCGATGGCGACGCCGTGATCACGTTCAATTTCCGCTCCGATCGCATGCGGCAGATCGTGCGGGCGATGATGGACCCGGGTTTTTGCGGATTCGACGTGGCAGGCCGTCCCGAGCTTACGCTCGCCACGATGACGTCGTACGACGAGACGTTCTCGTTTCCGGTTGCCTTCCCCCCGTTCTCGATGGCCCGGATCGTGGCGGAGGTTGTGGCAGAGCGCGGCTTGACGATGTTTCGGACCGCGGAAACCGAGAAGTACCCGCACGTGACCTACTTCTTCAATGGCGGACTGGAGACACCCTTTGCTGGCGAAGAACGCAACCTCGTCCCCAGTCCCAAGGTCGCGACCTACGACCTGCAGCCGGAAATGTCGGCCGCGGGAGTGACCGATGTCCTCTGTGGTTCGATCGCGAGTGGCGAGTTCGACTTCACCCTGTGCAACTACGCCAACGCGGACATGGTGGGACACACGGGATCGTTGCCGGCGGTGATCAAGGCGCTGGAGTGCGTGGACCAGTGTCTGGCGCGCGTGATCCGTGCTGCCGAGGACGCGGGCGCGCGCCTGCTGGTCACTGCCGATCATGGCAACTGCGAAATGATGCTCGACCCGGCGACGGGAGGGCCGCACACGGCACACACCACGAGTCCGGTGCCGCTGGTGGTGCTGGACCCGGACGGTGACCGGCCGCTGCGAAGCGGCGGCGCATTGTGCGATGTGGGACCGATGATCCTTTCGATGCTCGGCATCGACCAACCGAACGAAATGACCGGGCGCGACCTGCGGGCCGGCGCCTAACGTGAGCGTGTGCATGCGATCTATCCGGCTATTGGCCGTATTGGCGGTGGGACTTCCTGCGGTGTCGGTGGCTCAGGTGGGTCACGAACCCCGTCGCTCGCCCTACCGCGACCTGGAGTTCCGGCAGGAGCTCACCTTTCTCGGCGGCCACTACGACGCCGCGATCGACCCGGCTGGTGTGGCACCGCGCGGCGGCCCCATGGTGGGCGTCCACTACGAGTACCGGATGGGCGGGCCCGCGTATCTGACGGCGCGAGTCGTCGGCGTGCTCTCGGAGCGCACGGTCATCGACCCCAAGCTGGATCTGGACGAGCGCGTGCTGCGAACGCGCACGACGCCCTTCCTCCTCACCGATGTCGGAGTGTCGCTCAATCTCACCGGCTTCAAGAGCTGGCATGGGATCATCCCGGTGCTCGGCGGCGGGTTAGGAATCGGGACCGGGTTCGAGGGACAGGATATTGGCGGTTACCGGTTCGGCTTCCCGTTCCTCATCACGGCGCGCCCCGGGATCAAGTTCTCGGCGGGCGGCCAGTGGCAGGGTCGGATCGACGCGACGAACTACTTCTACCGGATCCGCTATCCGGAGACGTACTATGTGAAGACAGGTGCCGACGATCCCGTGCTCGCGCCCGGATCGGCGCGCAACTACTGGAAGCGCAACCTCGGCCTCTCGCTGGCCGTGACCTATACCTACGGTCGTTAGGTGGCTCGCGCGCTCCTGACCAGGCGCGTGACCTTCGCCGCCGCTCATCGGTATCGGAAGCCGGAGTGGAGCGAGGAGCGGAACGCGGAGGCGTTCGGGCTCTGCGCGCACGCCAACTACCATGGGCACACGTACGTCTGTGACGTGACGGTGGGCGGGGAGATCGACCGGGAGACCGGCATGATCGTGGACCTGGGGCTGCTCGACCGGGTCCTGCAGCGCGAGGTGCGGCACCGATTCGACCACCGAAACATCAATCTCGACGTGCCCGAGTTCGGCGACGGCCAACTGATTCCGACGGGGGAGAACCTCGCCCGGTTCATTTTCGACCGGGTGCAGCAGGCGTTAGGCAGCATGGCGCTGGTGGCCGAGGTCCGGCTGGCCGAAGACGACACGCTGTCCGCGACCTACCGCGGAGCCTAGCGTGCGTTCACCGGGCGACACGTGCTCCGTCGGGGCGTCGAACGGGCGTCGGCACGAAGAGGATCACGCTGGAGATGACTGAATCCCATCCTCCGATTTCGGCACTTGACGCCGTCGAAGAACAGCCGGTCTGGCTGGAGGTGAACGACACGCCAGTGGTGACGTGGATGTGCACGCCGGACCAGCTCGACGACCTCGTCGTCGGCTGGCTCTACGGCGAGGGGTACATCGACGCGCTGAGCGACATCGCGCGGATGCGTCCCTGCACGAAGGAGTTGGGCTTCTGGGTTGACCTGGCGCCGGAGCGCGTGGAGAGCGTGAACGCGCAGCCGCGCCGACGCATCCTGGCGTCGGGGTGCGGATCGGTGACCGCGTTCCTGGGCAGCCTTGCCGACGTGCCGCGGCGCGACACGCGCGTCCCGCTGCCGGAGATCGACACGCCGGTGATGCGCGCCCTCTTCAAGGAGCTGTTCGCGCGAGGCGATCGCTACAAGGAGAGCGGCGGCATTCACGCCGCCGCGCTGACGGACGGACGCGTCCTGCTCTATCACGCCGAGGACATCGGACGCCATAACGCCGTGGACAAGGTGATGGGCGCGGCGCTGCAGGATGGGCACTCGCCGCAGGGGCTCATCCTGCTCGTGACCGGTCGCATCTCGGGAGAGCTGGGCTACAAGGCGGCTCGCGCTGGCATTTCCTGTGTCGCTACGCCGTCGGTGCCGTCGACGATCGCCGTGGAGATCGCAAAGGCAGCGGGCATGCTGCTGATCGGACGCGCGGTGAGCGGAAGCCCGCAGAAACACGTGCCGAGCGGGGAGCGGGGAGCGGGGAGCGCGTAGGATGGCGGTGTACTGCGTGGGTGTGATCCTCGCGGGAGGACAGTCCACTCGCTATGACGGCCGGCCCAAGGGACTCGAACACGTGGGAGGACGGCGGATCATCGATCGGGTTGCGGATGCGCTGCGAGAGGTCACTGACGAGCTGCTGCTCATCGCCAACGATCGCTCAGCTAGGTCGTGGCTCCCCGGCGTGCGCATGGGAGCTGATGTCCGCGCGAATGAAGGCAGCCTTGGCGGCATCCACGCGGCGGTGTACCACGCACAGGCGCCGGCGCTGGTCGTCGCGTGGGACATGCCCTTCGTGCCGGCCGCGCTGCTGGCGCGGTTGCGCGCGTTAGGCGATGGGGCCGACGTGGCCGTGCCGGAGAGTGGATCGCGGCGCGGAGTGGAACCGCTCTGCGCGTACTATGGACCTGCCTGCCTTGCTCCGATCGAGCGACGGCTCGCCGCGGATGACCGGCGCGTGATATCGTTCTTCGACGACGTCCGCGTGGCGCGGATTCCAGCCGAGGAGGTGGCGGCGTTCGGCGACCCCTCGTACCTGTTCATGAACGTCAACACTCCTGCCGAGCTGCTGCAAGCCCAAGCGTATGCCGCCTCCAGCGCTGCTCACGATCGTCGGCCGCAAGCATAGCGGCAAGACGACGATGGTCGTCCGCCTCGCCGCCGAGCTGCGGCGGCGCGGCCACCGCGTCATGACGATCAAACACGGATCGCACACGTTCAACATCGACCCATCCACCACGGACACCTACCGGCACTACCACGAGGGAGAGGCGGAGCGGGTGGCGATGGTGTCGCCCGACAAGTTCGCACTCGTTATGCGATGGCGCGACGAACTCCCGCCCGAGGAGGTCGCCGCCCGGTACATGAGTGACGCCGACATCGTCCTCTGCGAGGGATTCAAGCGGTCGTCGTTGCCGCGCGTGGAGGTCTTCCGCATCGCCGCGCACGCCACACCACTGTACCATGTCACTGCCCCCAACGCCGCGCTGTACAAAGCGATCGTGACCGACGATGACACGTTCTCCGCCGACTGCCCCGTCATTCGTTTCTCATCGCAGGACTGGCTCGGGACCCTGACAGACGTGATCGAGCACGACGTGGGTTTGCGCGCGTAGTGCCACCAGGATCCCCGGCACGCATCCCGGCGAAGGGGGGGATCCTGTAACTTGGCATCGCCCTCTGGCGCCGGCTGGCGACGCAAGAGCGACCACACATCTGCTGGATTCAGCATGCCACATCGGGTTACGCGCGTTGGTTCGGTGACGCCTCTCATGCTGCTGTGCGCTGCGTGCGCGAGCGTGCGCCCGTCCACTACACCGTTACCAAGGGCATCCGTGGCGGACTTTCGCCGCACCGTGGACTCCCTGCTGGGGCACCCCAGGTTCGCCGGTGCGCATCTGGGCGTGCTCGTGGTCGACCCGGTGCGCAGTGACACCCTGTACTCATATAACGCGGGCAAGCTTTTCATGCCGGCGTCCAACCAGAAGCTCCTCACGGGATCCGTAGCGCTCACACAACTGGGGCCGGACTTTCGCTTCTCCACGTCGGTATTTGCCGATGGGTCGGTCGACGTCGGTGTCGTGCGCGGCGATCTGCGGTTTGTGGGGATGGGTGATCCGAGCATCTCCGATCACATGGCCGGCGACGCGATGAAACCGCTGCGACAATTCGCCGATTCGCTCGCCGCGCGCGGGATCACGCGGATCACCGGTTCGCTGGTGCCAGGCACCGATGCCTTCCCCGACGCCGTGTGGGGCTTTGGCTGGTCGTGGGACGACATGGACTTTCCCTACTCGGCCGGCGTCGACGAGCTCTATTTCAACGAGGGCTTCATGGAGCTCGACGTCCGGGGCGGCGACCGTCCGGGAGCACCGGTCGACGTGCAGACGCGGCCCAATCGCGTCTTTCCCCGGGTGCGCGTGCTCGCGACGACGATTGAGCGCGACACGGCTCGCCTACGTCCCAGGCGCGTGACGGTGCGCCAGGACACGGCCGACGCCTCGGCGATCATCCTGTCCGGCACAATCGGCGTCGGCGACTCGGCCAGGCTTTCGCTCACCTGGCGCGACCAGACCCGTGCCTATCTCGAGGCCATGCGCGCGGCACTCTCCGAACGAGGGATCACGGTCGACGGTGGCGTGTCACTGCCGCGCGCGACGGTGCCGGACTCGGCGCGCCCCGAGCCGGACGGAATCCTGCTCTACTCGGTGTCCTCACCGCCGCTCTCCGAGGTGCTCTCGGCATTCGAGAAGCCGTCGCAGAATCAGATTGGAGAGATCCTTCTCAAGACGCTCGGGCGTGCGAAGACCGGTGTCGGCACGGCCGACAGCGGAGCTCGCGTGGTGCGCGACCAGCTGATCGCCTGGGGCGCGCCGCGCGATGGATTCGTCGTGCGCGACGGGAGCGGCCTTTCTCGCTACAACGTCGTGTCGCCGGAGACGATCGTGCGGCTGCTCGACGCCATGCGAACGAGCCCTCACTTCCGCGTGTTCTACGACGCGCTGCCCATCGCGGGTATCGACGGCACGATCCGCGGCCGCATGCGCGACACTCCGGCGCAGGGCAATGTGCACGCGAAGACGGGGACGTTGAACATGGTGCGGTCCCTTTCGGGGTACGTGAACGCCGGAGACGGACGGATGCTGCTGTTCAGCCTTCTGGCGAATCACTTCACCGTTCCCACGCGCGAGATCGACGTGCTGCACGAGGCAGTCGCCGTGCGGCTGGCCGGACTTGGGCGGAACGAACGCTGATGCTCTCGGTCGCCGAAGCGGTCAGGCGTGTCACCCAGGGCATCGCTCCCATGCCGGTGGAGCGGGTGTCTCTCCTCGACTCGTTAGGCCGAGTTTTGGCGTCGCCGGCGGTGGCACCCTACACCATGCCGCCGTGGGACAACTCGGCGATGGATGGCTACGCCGTTCGGGCGGTGGATATCGGTGGCGCGAGCGCGGCGTCACCGGTGCGACTGCGCGTGCTGGAAACCGTGGCGGCGGGCGCGTTTCCCACCTTGACCGTTGAGCCCGGACAGGCGACGCGTATCATGACGGGGGCGCCGCTTCCGGAGGGTGCCGATTCGGTCGTGCGGGTCGAAGACACCGACGGCGGCATCGAGACGGTCACGGTGCGGGACGCGCGCGACAGTCGCAAGAACATCCGCCCGCGCGGCGAGGACTTTGCCCGCGGCACGACGGTGATCGAGGCAGGTGCGGCGATCGCACCGGCGCAGATCGGCGTCCTCGCCACGTTAGGTCTGGCCGCCATCAACGTGCACCGTCGCCCGATCGTGGCGATCCTCGGTTCCGGCGACGAGCTGGTCGATCTCGACCGCTTCTCCGAGGTCCTGGCGGGACGGAAGATCGTGTCGTCGAACTCGTACACCCTGACGGCCCTGGTCCGCCTGGCGGGAGCCGTGCCCCTGCTGCTCGGCAACGCCGAGGACACGCCGGATGCGCTGCGAGAGCTGCTGCTGCGGGCGAAGGGGGCGAACCTCATCATCACGTCGGCCGGGGCGTCGGTCGGTGAGTTCGACTACACCAGGGCCGTCCTGTCTTCGTTAGGCGCGACGCTCGATTTCTGGAAGGTGCGGATGCGTCCCGGTGCCCCGATCGGCTTTGGCTCGCTCGACGGCACTCCATGGATCGCGCTGCCCGGCAACCCGGTCTCGGCGATGGTGACCTTCGAGCTGTTCGCGCGACCGGTGATCCGACGCATGCTCGGGCACACGCGCCTGTTCCGGCGGCCAGCGCCGGTCGTGCTGGAGGAGCCCGTGACGATCGGGGCGCGGCTCACGCACTTCCTCCGCGCCATCGTGACGGTGCGGTCGGACGGGACGTTGGGCGCGCGACTCACGGGGCCGCAGGGCTCTGGCATTCTCACCTCGATGTCGCGGGCGAATGCGCTCCTCGTCGTGCCCGAGGACCGGCCCCAGTCCGCCGCCGGTGACCGGCTCAATGCCCTGCTGCTCGGCGAGGATGCGCAGTTGACGGAATCGTTTGCGTTGTGACCGTCGCGAAACATCTGAACGGCGATGGGTGACTCCGCGCCCGACGACCTGATCGAGACGCACGTCCACGTGGGTATGCACGACTGGACGATCAGGCACCCGCGGAGCGCCGATGATCTGATCAGCGAGCCGGACTTCAAGGAGGACGAGCGGCTGCCGTACTGGGCGGACATCTGGCCGTCAGCTCGCGTCCTTGCCGAAATCCTCGTCAGGCATCGCGGCGACGGCCGTCGTGCGCTCGAACTCGGCTGCGGGTGCGGACTCGTAGCGTGCGCCTTGGCCGCGGCCGGATATGCCGTCACGGCGACCGACTATTACGAGCATGCGCTGGCCTTCACCCGCGAGAACGTGAGGCGCAACGTGCGTGCGCCGATCACGACGCGCCTGGTGGACTGGCGCGCCGTGCCTGACGATGTGGGTTCCTTCGACCTCGTCGTGGGCGCGGACGTGCTCTACGAGCGGCCGCATGCCGAGCTCGTGGCCCACGCCATCGAGCGGACGCTCGCGCCGCGGGGATTTGCGATCATCGCTGATCCCGGCCGGATCGGGCTCGAGGCGTTCCTCCGGGCCGCGCAGGGGCACCACCTGCGGCTCGACGAGTCCTGGGACGTCGATCACCCGCGCGACGGGCAGCGACATACGATTCGCCTGCGGGTGTTCAGGCGCTGATCGTGAGCGCCTGACGAGTCAGCGATGAAGGACCGTTGCCGCGTCTGCGCGTGTTACGCGGCGCGCCGGCAGCCATGATGCAAAGAGGCCGGTGCCGACGATCAGGAAGAACACCGTTGCAAAGGTGACCGCGTCCAGCGGCGACACCGCAAAGAGCGCGCGGTACGGCCATGTCTTGTCCGACATGCCGTCACTGCAACCCCGGCACGACGATCGCTTCGATGGTCCCTCCTTCGCCGAGACTGTTCCAGCGGAGCGAGTCGCCCACCATCACCGGTATCGAGGCACCGAAGCGCAGACCGGCGGTGTCCTCGGGTGTGCGGAAACGCATCCCCGTCGAATCGATCGTCAGGCCCCAGAAAGGCTCGTTGCCGATGAGCCGGAATGCGGGCGAGACCGGTTGCGGGCCCAGCGTGTCGGTGACGATGTCCGGGTCGGTGCTGTCCGGGACCGTACTGTCCACGCCGGCTCGTGGCGCTTCCGTCCTGCAGGCAATCACGAGGGGGAGACAAACAATACCCAGCAGGGGATGTCGCCTCAGGCCAACCTGTCGGCGACGACCTCGGCGATGTCGTAGACTGGCACCTCGGACTCCAGCTTCTTCCCCGCGTCTCCCAGCATCGTCATGCAGAACGGGCACGCCACGGCGATCGCCTCGGCGCCTGTCGCCAGCAACTCCTTCTTGCGCTCCACGTTGATGCGCTCGCCGACGCGCTCCTCCATCCACATGCGGCCGCCCCCAGCCCCGCAGCACAGCCCGCGATCGCGCGAGCGAACGGGCTCCACGAGCTGCACCACTGGCAGGGCACGCTTGAGGGCTTGCCGTGGCGCGTCGTACACGTCGTTGTATCGACCCAGGTAGCAGGAATCGTGATACGCCATCACCAGCTTCTGCCCTTCATCGCTCCGCAGGGGGACCCTCCCGTCGGCCAGCAGGCGCTCGATGTAGGTGGAGTGGTGAATCACGTCGTAGTGGCCGCCCAGCTGGGGGAACTCATTGCCGATCTGGTGAAAACAGTGCGGACACGACGTCACGATCGTCGTCACCGCATAACGATCGAGTGTTTCGATCGCCTGTTTCGCCAGCATCTGGTAGAGGTACTCGTTCCCCATGCGGCGCGCCGGGTCGCCGTTGCACGCCTCTTCCTGGCCGAGGATGGCAAAGCGGACGCCTGCCGCCTGCAGGATGCGGGCGAAGGCCACCGTGGTTCTCTTGGCGCGATCGTCAAACGATCCCATGCATCCGACCCAGAACAGGACATCCGGGTGCTCGCCTCGCTCGAACAGCTCGGCCATGGTGGGAACGTCCATGCCCTCGGCCCAGCGCGCACGATCCGCCGGCGGAAAGGCCCACGGCGACCCGTGTCGTTCCATCGCCTCGAGCGCGGGCAGGATCTCCTCGGGGAAGCGCGACTCGGTCAGCACGAGGTTGCGGCGCATCTCGTTGATGATCTCGAGCTGGTCGATGGACACGGGACATTCGTAGACGCACGCACGGCACGACGTGCAGGCCCACAGTTCCTCTTCGGTAATGAAATTGTCCAGCAGCGTGTGCTCGAGCACAGCCGTTGGACCGTTCCCCGCACCCGCGCTTCCAATGATCGGCTGTCCGAAGACGTCAGCGCCTCCGACCAGCACTGGCGCTACCTCCATGAGACGTTGTCGCGTGTTGATCACGATCTTGCGCGGAGAGAGCGCCTTGCCCGTGAGGTTCGCCGGACACACAGACGTGCAGCGGCCGCACTCGGTACACGAGTAGCCGTCGAGGAGGTTCTTCCACGTCAGATGCATCACGTCCGATGCGCCGAACTGGTCGGTCTCGGTCTCCAAATCCATCGGCTTCATCGCACCGACGGTTCCGGGACCGCTGGTGTTCGACAGAAAGGTGTTCGGCAGGGAGACGATGACGTGCAGATGCTTGGAGTACGGCAAGTAGTTGAGGAACGAAAAGATCAGCAACACATGAGTCCACCAGGCGCTGTCACGGATGGCCTGGACGGCCGCGAGTGGCAACCAGCCGAGCACCGCGGCGATCGGCGTCGACAGCGGCTGCACCGCCATGGGGTAGCGGGGCGCGATCACGCGCTCTGCGGCCGCCACGACCACAAGCGTGACCATCAATCCGGCGATCAGGGACAGAATGAAGATCGCGTCACCACTGTGGACGTTGTCGCCCTGCAGCCGCCTCGGCCTAACGACAATGCGGCGATACAGGAGGACGGCCACCGCGAGCAGGACTGCCCCCGCGGTGAGCTCCTGAGAGAGCAGGAACAGGTAGTGCAGCGGTTGCGGCAGAATGCTGCCATATGAGAATCCGCTCCGGAGCCCCTGGATGATGATCTCGAGCGCGCCCAGCTGCAGCAGGAGAAACCCCCAGAACACCAGCGCATGGAGCGGCCCAGCCACCGAATCCCGCAGAATCTTCCGCTGTCCGAAGCCGATCGACAGCAGGTTCCAGGCACGCCTGCCGACGTCGCCCAGCCGGTCATCCTCCCGTCCAACGCGCAGGAACCGCACGAGCCGCTGGGCGCTGTAGGAAAACAGCGCGGCGGCGAGCAGCAGGATGAAGAGGAACAAGGGCACGCTGGTGAGCGGGTAAACGGTGAGCCGGTCGGTGCGCCAGTGGACCGAAGCTTACCGGGGGTGCGGCTGGTCAGCCAGCGTCACGCAGGGCGATCTCCATTCCGCGTGCCAGCTGCACGATCACGTCGAACGCTGCCATCACGTCATCTCTCGTCGCGTCGAATGCTCCGACCTGGAAACGGATCACCAGCCGTCCGTCAACACGGGTCTGCGTAAGGTAGATCCGCCCGTCATCATTGATGGCGTTGACCAGCTCGAGGTTGAGCGTGTCCAGGTCAGTCGCGCCGGTCGGCCGATAGCGAAACGAGAAGAGCGAGAGCATGGGCTCGGTCACGATCTCGAAGTCCGGTTCGGCGCGCAGGCGCCCACAGAGCTCCGCGGACCACGCCACATGGCTGCGGAGCATCGCCCGCAGTTCTGCCAGCCCATACACGCGAAGGAGGAACCAGAGTTTGAGCGCGCGGAAGCGCCGGCCCAGCGGCACGTGCCACTCGCTGTAGTTGACGAAGTCGCGCTTGCCGTGTGTTTTGAGAAACTCGGGATGAATGGCGAGGGTACGCACCAGAGTCGACGGATCGCGCACGTAGTGAGTGGAGCAGTCGAACTGCGCGCCCAGCCATTTGTGGGGGTTCAGCACGACACTGTCGGCCAGCTCCACGCCGGACCACAACTCCCGAAACTCCGGGCAGAGCATCGCCGATCCGGCCCATGCAGCATCGACATGGGTATACAACCCGTGTCGTGCAGCGACCTGGCAGACCGCGGCGATGTCGTCGGTCGCACCAACGCTCGTGCCTCCCACGCAGGGAATGGCGCCGGCCGGGAGCAGACCGGCCTCGCGATCGCTGACGATCCGCGCTTCGAGCTCGGCAACGTCCATCGCACGGCGCGGACCAGAGGTCCCGATGCGCACCAGATTCTCCTCACCGATGCCGGCCACCCAGATCGCACGGTCGATCGATGTGTGCACCTGGTCGGATGCATAGATGCGAATGGCGGGCTTGCCGGAGAGTCCCTCACGATTTCCCGCCCAGCCTAACGCGCGCTCCCGCATCACCAGCACTGCGGCGAGGGTGGCCGACGACGCGGTGTCCTGGATGACGCCGGTAAAGGTGCCCGGCAGACCGAGTCCTTGCCGGAGCCAGTCGAGCACCACGGTCTCCAGCTCTGTGGCCGCAGGAGAGGTCTGCCAGAGCATGCATTGCGCCGCCATCGCCGTCACGAGATACTCCGCGACGACCGACGCCGGCGCCGCGTTCGCGGGGAAGTAGGCGAAGAAGCGCGGGTGCTGCCAATGCGTCATGCCGGGCACCAGCACCTGCTCGAAGTCACGGAAGACGTCTTCGACAGGCTCGGCGTTCTCCGGCGGCGACTTGGGGAGTTGGGCTGCGATGTCTCCGGGGGCGACGTTTGGGCGCACGTGGCGGTCGCGGAGGGACGCGCGATACACGGCGCCCCATTCCGCCGCACGGACAGCCCACTCGCGGTACTGATCGGAATTCACGACATACCTCCAAAGTCACGTTCAAGGACCAGAAGCCCGAGAGGCACGGGGAGCACGAGGAAGCCCGCGTGAGCAGCAACGCGCTTTCACGGCTTCTCGGGCGACTCGTCCTTTCGTGCTGCCGTGCTGCTCGTGCCTCACGCCGGTGATTGGTCGACTGGCTCCCCCCCTTCGCCGAGTCGTCCTTCATCGATAGCCGGCAGCCTGCAGCGTGAACAACTCCGCGTATAGGCCGCCACTCGCCACGAGCTCCTCGTGCGTGCCATCCTCGATCAGTTCGCCGTCCCTGAGGACGAGGATGCGGTCAGCCATGCGCACGGTGGAGAAGCGATGCGAAATGATCACGGCCGTCCGCCCGGTCATGAGACCGGCGAAGCGCTGGAAGACCTCGGCTTCGGCTCGCGCGTCCAGCGCTGCGGTGGGCTCGTCGAGGATCATCACCTGTGCCTCGCGCATGTAGGCCCGCGCCAATGCGACCTTTTGCCACTCACCACCCGAGAGCTCGACCCCCTCGTGAAACCGGCGCCCGAGGATCTGCTTCCACCCCTGGGCGAGCCGCGGCAGCAACGACGACGCGAGCGACTTGTCTGCGGCACCGGCCATCATTGCCGGTACCTTTTGCCCATCGCCGGGCACGACTTCCTCGTCCAGGTACCCCCGCATCTCTTCGATCTCGCCGACTCCGATGTTCTCGTCGAACCGGAAGTCATAGCGGACAAAGTCCTGGAAGATGACGCCGATAGCACGGCGGAGCGACGCCACGTCGTACTCGCGCAGATCCCTCCCGTCGAGCAGAATGCGTCCCTCAGTCGGTTCGTAGAGTCGCGCCAGCAGCTTGGTCAGCGTGGTCTTCCCCGCGCCGTTCTCGCCCACCAGAGCCACACGTTCGCCGGGACGCAGCGCGAACGAGAGGTGGCGCACGGCCCACCGATCGCTTCCGGGGTATCTGAAGCCTACGTCCTCGAAGGTGAAGCCGTCGCGGATCGGTTCGGGAACTGGCGGCGCACCCGGCCGCGAGGCAATCGTCGGCTGCATCTCGAAGAAGACGAACAGGTCGCGCAGATAGAGCGTCTCCTCGTGCATGCTGGTCGCGGTGGAGAGCAACGACTGGATCATGTCGCGCCCGCGGGCGAACGATGCGGCGAGAAAGGTCAGCGTGCCTAACGTGATGGCCCCGCTGACGGTCTGGGCAATGATCACCAGGTAGGCGGCGTAGTATCCCGCGGTACTGACCAGCGACAACGCCCCGCCCACCAGCGAGCGGCGGGTCGCCAGCTGGCGATTCTCCCGATGCCAGCGCTGCGAGAGGGTCCGAAAGCGCTGGATCAACCACGGGGCCAGACCGAAGAGCTGCACCTCCTTCGCCGTTTCGTCGCTCGCCCCGGCATAGCGCAGGTAGTCGAGCTGACGGCGTTGCGGCGTCCAGCGGAACATCAGGGAGTACTGCAGCGCGGCAAATCTGGTCTCACCAAAAAAGCGCGGCAGAATCGTGATCACCAACAGGAGCATCAGCCACGGATTGAACGCGAGCAGCGCCGCGCCAAGGGTGAGCAGGGTGATCATCGCCTCTCCCATGCCGAGCAGCTGCGAGAGCAGGCCGAGCCGCCCCGAAGTCTGGCGCCTCGCCCGCTCGAGATGATCGTAGAACGACGGGTCCTCGAACATCGCGAGGTCGAGGGTCGCCGCGTGTTCCATCAGCTTGATGCTCACCTTGATCGTGAACAGGTCGCCGAGCAGTCCGTCGACGAGCATGGATGCACGCAGCAGCAGCTCACCGGTGACGACGATGCCCACTTCGAGCGCGACCAGCGGCAGCACGACCCGCCACGACGTGCCCGTTCGCTGCGCCTCGACCACGCCATCGATGATCAGCTTCCCGACCCACAGCGACGCGACCGGCACGAAGCCGCGTACGAGTCGCAGCAGGATCATCGCCAGCGTGAGACCGCGGTGCGTCTCCCACACCAGCCGCAACAGGCGCGGAATGTACCGCAGCGCCTGAACGCGCTCTCGGATCGTAGGAACGGCTTTCGAGGGATCCCGCATGATGAAAGTCGGCAAACCGGTGACCCCTGTAAGCTATCACGCACACTGCGCGCGATCCTCCCGCCCAAGCGGCTGATGCGCAGGCGGCCAGCGCACCGTCATCGGACGTACCGCTCGAGTCCCGACAAGAACATCTGCACCGAGACGGCAACGAGAATCATGCCCATGAGTCGTTCGATGGCGATCATCGCCCGCGGACCGAGCACGCTGCGCAGCCGGCTGCCGGCAATCAGGATGATGGCGGTCGCGAGCCAGGCGAGCGTGAGTGCCGCCAGCCACTCCGGCCACCGGCTGGAGTCGCCTTTCATGATCAGCATCTCGGTCGCGAGGACCGAGGGACCCGCCACATAGGGAATGGCGAGTGGGACGATGAATGGCTCGCCACGGATGTCCTCGTGCGCGGACCCGCTGGCGGGGGGGAACACCATCCGGATCGCGATGAGGAAGAGGATGACGCCCCCTGCCACCCTCAGCGCCGACTCCGAAATGGCGAGCAGCGAGAGCAGCGGGCCGCCGGCAAACAGAAAGGCGATCATGATGCCGAACGCGATGAGCAGCTCTCGGACGACGACCGTGTGGTGCCGGTGCGCCGGCACCTGCTGCAGGGACGCGAGAAAGAACGGGATGTTCCCCAGGGGATCCATCACCAGAAACAGCGTGAGGGTGGCCGCGGCGAGGGTCATGTGCCTAACTGGGAGACGGGAGACGGGAGACGGGAGACGGGAGACGGGAGACGGCACATCCAAAGGTCCATTGGAGGGTCAGCAGACGCAACGGAGCGGCACGCCGCTGGACCGGGCTCGTGACGTTTGGACATATTGCCGGCGGTCCTGGTCGGCGGGACCATCTCCATTCGCAGGGTCGTGCTGATGTCCAGCTGGTTCATTTCGCTTGTGCTCGTCGCGCCGGCTGTGCTGGCGCTTCCCTCCTTCGTGGCTCCGCAATCCGCGCCACTGCCGGAGCGCGCTGTTAGGCGTGACATTCCGATCACCAACGCCATCCGCCGCGCCTTTGCGGCCGGCACGCGGGATTCGACTGGTCGGCCGGGGCGCAACTACTGGCAGCTCAGGACGGACTACACGATTCAGGTGCGGCTCGATCCGGCCACCTCCCGGCTCACCGGCAGCGCGTCGATCGTCCTGCATAACGAGAGCCCCGATACGCTGCGCACCATCGGGCTACGGCTTCCCACCAACCACTTCCTCGGCGAGAACCCGCGTGCAGCTCCGTGGGTGCCGGCGGAGAACACCGACGGCATGATCGTCACACGGCTCGTGGTGGATGGACGGACAGCGCGCCTCACGCCTCCAGCAGGCCAACAGCCGGGTGCCAGCGCATCACCGAGCGAGCCGACGCTGATCGGCGCCCGGTCCACCTCCGCTCGCGTCGCGCTCAGCTCACCGGTGCTGCCGCGCAGCAGGGCCACGCTGGAGCTCGACTGGAACTTCAAGGTCCCGGGCGGCCCCGGCTCCGGCCATCGCATGACGATGCGCTGGGCGGACACGTTGTATCAACCGACCCAATGGTTCCCCCGCATTGGAGTCTACGACGATCTGCGCGGATGGGACAACGAGTTGTACCTCGGTCCATCGGAGTTCTACAACGACTTTGGACGCTATGATGTGACGATCGACGTGCCCGCCGGCTGGATCGTGAGCGGCACGGGCGTGCTGCAGAATCCGCAGGACGTGCTGACCCCAACGGCGCGGCAGCGGCTGGCGAAGGTCCTCGAATCCGATGCGATCACGACCATCGTTGGGCCCGACGAGGTCGGCCCCGGCGTCGCGACGGCGGCGGGGGATCGACTCACGTGGCACCTCGTCGCCGACAACGTGAATGACTTCGCCTGGGCGACAGCGAAGAAGTTCGTGTGGACGGCGACGCGCGCGACGATTCCGGGCAAGGGTCCGGTGCCGGTGCACATGGTGTTTCTCCCGGGTCGCGAGCGGCTGTACACACCGGCCGGACCGGTCAGCCGGCATGCGCTCGAGTTCTACTCGAAGCTCTGGTTTCCGTACCAGTTCCCCCAGCTCACCCTCCAAGACGGACCGAGCGCCGGCATGGAGTACCCGATGGTGATCAACTCCAACATCGGCGCAGCGGATCACGAAACCGCACACCAGTGGTGGCCGATGGTGGTGAGCAACAACGAGACCTGGTACGGCTGGATGGACGAGGGGTTCAATCAGTACATGAACCTCCTCTCGGCGGCCGACAACCAGAAGGCTGCACCCAATCTCGACGGGCTCGGCCAGTCGTACGGCCGCACGAGCGGCAACGAAGCCGAGCCGCCGATGATGTGGAACGCCAACTATGGGGGGCCGCAGTTCTACGGATTCACGACGTACACCAAGACGCCCTTGATGCTGTCGATGCTTGGAGGGATCGTCGGCGACACCGCCGTGCAGCGGGCGCATCGCGAGTGGGGTCAGGCCTGGATGTGGAAGCACCCTTCGCCATGGGACTGGATGTTCTTCATGCAGAACGCGCTCAAGCAGGATCTGGGATGGTTCTGGTACTATTGGCTGTTCACGACGGAGAGCGTAGACGGGTCGATCGTGGACGTGAAGCCTGCCGGCGTGCGCACGACCGTCACGGTTCGGCAGGACGGGCAGATGCCGTCACCCGTCGTGCTGAAGGTGAGCCTTTCGCCAACCGGACCGCCGATCAGACCGATGAAGAACGCGGTGATGATCGACAGTGTGACAGCCGTTGTGACGTACCCGGTCGACGTGTGGTTCGGAGGCAATCGCACGTTCGCGGCGCACCTCATGTTCGGCGGACGCAGGGTCGAGAAAGTGCTGCTCGATCCGAACTGCCGATTCCCGGATCGGGATCCCAGCGACAATGTGTGGCCGCGCGAGTCGGCGCTGGTCACGCCCGCTCCCGCCGCGCCCACCAGGCCTGTTGGCGTGAGCTGCGGGCGATAAACCTGCGCCTAACGTTTGCTGATCTCGTCGCGGTGCACCACGCCACCCTTCATCACGAAGGCCACGCGGCGGAGCAGCGAGATATCCTGCAGGGGGTCACCGGCGACCGCGATCATGTCCGCCAGTTTTCCCGACTCGATGCTCCCAACCCGGTCCTGCCATCCCATGATCTCGGCGTTCAGGCTCGTCGCCGAAACGATCGACGCCATGGCCGACTCTCCGTGGCGATGCCGGACCTCGAATTCCCGGGCGTTCTGGCCGTGCTCGATCACGGCCGCGTCGGTGGCAAAGCCGATGGGCAGGCCGGCGGCGAGTGCGCGCTTGAATCCTGCAGTCTTGATGTCGGCGATGGCGCGCGATCGCTCGCGCTCCGACTCGGGCACGTTGTTCCTGGCGCCCTCGGCGGCGATCGCCTCGCTGGTGTACAGCGTCGGCACGTAGAAGGTGCGCCGGTTTGTGGCCTTCAGCAGGGTGACCGCTTCGTCGTCGAGATACGATCCGTGATCCACCGTACGCACGCCGGCGCGGATCGAGGCCTTGATGCCCTCGGCGCCATGCGCATGTGAGGCAACCTGCTTGCCCCATCGCGTCGCCTCGGTCACGGCGGCTCGAATCTCTGCATCTGAATACTGCTGCGCGCCAGGCGAGATGCCCTTGGAGAGCACGGCGCCCGTCGCAAGAATCTTGATGAAGTCGGCGCCATGCTTGAAGTTCGTGCGCACGGCGCGTGTGACTTCGTCGGCGCCATCGGCGAGGTTGCGCACGACCGGAACATCCACGTAGATGGAAAACTGGCGCGCGTCACCCGCTCCACC
>JBQTIW010000038.1:0-10443 GCA_052387735.1 Gemmatimonadaceae bacterium | reverse complement strand
GGGGATGGCCTATCGGGAGCTGCGCAAGCGCAGGGCCTTCGATCTGTTGATCGAGGACATCAACAAGGTGCCCCTGTTCACGCCGCGCTGGGGGCCAACGCCGGTGGTGGGAGTGGTTCCGCATCTTTTCGGTGCGACCGCATTCCAGGAGTTGCCCGCTCCTGTCGCGTCGGTTGTGTGGATGGCCGAGCGGCCGATTCCCTGGGTCTACCGCGACGTCCCATTCCAGGTGATCAGCGAGAGCACTGCCGAAGACCTTGCACAGCGGGGAATTCCGCGTTCGGCAATCGAGGTCATCTACTGTGGGATCGACAGCGAGGCATATACGCCCAATCCTGCCGAGCGTTCACCCACTCCGCTCTTTGCGTATCTCGGCCGTCTCAAGCGGTATAAGCGCGTGGATCTCATCCTGCGCGCATTCTCCCGCGTGCGCTCGAGCGACGCCCGGCTCGAAATTGCCGGAGCGGGTGACTACCGCTCCGAACTCGAGCAACTCGCGAGATCGCTTGACCTTGGGCAACGCGTGCGGTTTCTTGGGCGAATCAGCGAGCAGGAGAAAGTGTCCTTGTTGCGACGCTCGTGGGCGCTCGCTTTCACCTCTCCGAAGGAGGGGTGGGGCATCACCAACCTCGAAGCGGCGGCGAGCGGCACTCCGGTGGTCGCCTCCGACTCGCCCGGCATTCGAGAGTCGGTCCGGCATGGCGAGACCGGCTTTCTGGTACCGCACGGAGATGTCGCGGCGTTGACAGCGGCGATGCAGCGGGTCGCGGATTCCCTGCCGCTCGTCGAGCACCTGGGCCAGGCGGGCCGGGCGTTTGCCCTGACATTCACCTGGGAACGTACCGCTGAAAAAACTGAAGCGCACTTGCTTGAAGTGCTGCAGGGAGGAGTGAATCATGGAAATCGTCTGGCACGCGCATAACGCCGTCATTTCCCAACGGCTGAAGCAGCGGGCGGAAGCGAGCGTGGCCAAGGTGTCGCGCCGTCTGAACCGCACCGTCGGCGCCACGATCCGTTTCGAGCGCGAGGGAACGCGCTGCCGGGTCGAGGTCATGTTGCGCGCGCCGCGTCACAGGTCACTCGTTGCCGAAGGTCATGGCCGCTACTATGGGCCGGCACTTTCGGTTGCCCTCGATCACCTGCAGCGGCAGGTGACGAGTGAGCGTCGAACGGCCAAGGATCGCGCAGCCCGAGCGGCTCGGGCGTGAATCCCACCGTCCTCGTCGGCAAGCTGCTCGAACGGCTCACCGGCACGCTGCAGTTGGAGCAGCTCGGTGGCGCGTACGGCCATGATCGAGTGATCGGCAATCCGGACATCTCCAGCCCCGGTCTGGCGCTGGCGGGATTCGTCGGCCGCTTCATGTCGGAGCGATCGCAGGTGATAGGCGAGACCGAGATGACCTACCTGGCCTCGCTCGCCGCCGACGAGCGGAAACGCAACCTGGAGTTGTTCTTCTCCTTCCCGATTCCCTGCGTCTTCATCACCAAGGGACTCGACCCGGTGCCTCCGCTGCTGGATCTCGCGATCGAAGCCGGGGTGCCGATGATGCGAACCCCGCTCAAGACCAACGAGTTCTACCGTCGCGTGAAGCCGGTGATCGAGTCGATGTTCGCGCCGACGACTACGCTGCACGGATCGCTCTCCGATGTGTTCGGCGTGGGCCTGCTGTTCACCGGCGCCAGCGGTATCGGAAAGTCCGAATGCGTGCTGGATCTGGTCGAGCGCGGGCATCGCCTGGTCGCCGACGACGTGGTTCTCGTGTCCCGGCGAGGCAACGATGTCCTGATCGGCCGCGGGCACGACCTGCAGCGGCACTACATGGAGATTCGCGGGGTCGGCCTGATCGACATTCCCTCGATCTTCGGCATTCGCGCCGTGCGACAGCAGAAGCGCATCGAAGTGGTGGTACAGCTCAAGGAGTGGACGGAGGACGTGGTCATGGAACGCACCGGGCTTGACGGCGACGTCACGACGATTCTTGGCGTCGAGCTGCCGTTGATCACTGTGTACCTCAACCCCGGCAAGAACATCACGGTGATTGGTGAGGTCATCGCCATGAATCACCTGTTGCGGTACAGCGGAATCGACCCGGCGGAAACCTTCAACCAGCGCCTGATGGGGCACATGCGTCAGGCGGCGGATGTGCGCCGCTACCTGGTGGAAGACGATGAGTAGCGTGCGGGCGATCGTAGCAGGACACGGGGACTTTGCCGCCGGAATGCTCTCGGCGGTGGAGCAGATCACGGGGCGCGGTGATATGTACCTGCCGCTGACGAATCGGGGCTTGAGCGCCGCGGACGTCGCGGCGTCGTTGCAGCGGCTCCTGGAAGACACCGGCGCACGCGTGGTGTTCACCGATCTTCCCGCCGGGAGCTGCACGATGGCGGCGCGCCGGTTGCAACGGGAGCGCCCGGACGTGGCGGTCGTGGTGGGGGTCAACCTGGCTGCGTTGCTCGATTTCGTCTTCGACGAGGCAGACGACGTCGTCGCCGCTCGTCAGGCAGCGGAGAAAGGCCGCACTGCCCTCACGATGCTCGGCGCGCGAGGTCCCCGTGGGGCTTGAACTGTATCGCATCGACGATCGGCTCATCCACGGACAGGTGGTGGTGGGATGGGGCCAACCGCTGGACGTGCAGTTCCTGGTACTGGTCGACGACGAAGTGGCGGCGAGCGAGTGGGAGCAGGAGCTCTACCGCATGGGCGTGCCGCCGGAGATGGAGGTGTATTTCGAGTCGGTGCAGAGCGCCGTGGAGCGGCTGCCCGCATTCCAGCAAGACGAACGGGTCGGGATTCTCCTCACAGGCGACATACAGACCATGAGTCGCCTTGCCATGGCGTCGGGACGCATCACGTCCATCAATCTGGGAGGTGTACATCACCGCGCGGGGCGCATTCAGCGACTGCGCTATCTCTTCCTGTCGAAGGATGAGGAGGATGCGCTCAAGATGCTCGCGGCCAGAGGCGCCGCCGTGACGGCACAGGACGTACCAGCGGCACGTCCGCTGCCGCTCAACGAAGTCCTTGCGGGTGAGGGGAATCGATGAGCGTCTCCGAGGTTGCCATCGTCGCGCTTCTCGGTGCCGTGCTGGGACTCGACGTCGTGAGCTTTCCACAAGCGATGCTTTCACGGCCGATCGTGGCGTGTACGATCACCGCGGGCTTCATGGGAGCGGCGCCATTCGGGTTGCTGCTCGGCGCACTGGTGGAGGCGTTTGCCCTCGAGACGTTGCCGGTCGGCGCGTCCCGGTACCCCGAATGGGGATCGTCGTCTGCAGTGGGGGGCGCTCTCGTCGCGCAATCCCCGACCCTCACCGAGGGGTCCATTATGGTCGCGGTCGTGGCGACCCTGCTGATGGCGTGGATCGGAGGGTGGTCCATGGTGCAGCTCCGCCGGCTCAACGCGTACTGGGCCAAGCAACGACACGAAAGCATTGCCGCGGGGTCACGGCGCGTCGTGATCGGCCTGCAGCTCTACGGCATGTCCGCCGACCTTTTCCGCGGCGGCTTGATGACGGCCGCCGGAGTCGTGGCGTTCGTTCCCCTGTACCGGCGTTCCCTCGACCACTGGTCCGTGGATCCGACACTGACGCGGGCCGCACTCATTGCTATTGCCGGCGTCGTGGCCGCTGGTGCCGTCTACAAGGTGTTCCACTCGACCGCGCATACGCGGTGGTACTTCCTTGTCGGGCTGGCTCTGGGGTTTACGTTGCTGGTGGTGCGCTGATGGTGGGGGCCCGGGCCCTCCCGGTCATGACACGCGGGGCCATCCTCATCAGATTGCTCGCGATCCAGGGAGCGTGGAATTACGAGACGCTGGTCGGAAACGGCATTGGGTTCGCCGTCGAACCGGCTCTGCGGTTGTTGCCCGGTGGTGTCGAGGGGGAGAAATACCGCAAGGCGCTGGCACGGCAGAGCCAGTACTTCAATACGCATCCTTACACGGCATCGATCGCGGTTGGGGCGCTGGCACGCGTCGAGCTCGAGGAGGAAGACCCCGGCAGGATCGAGCGCTTCCGCACAGCGTTGTGCGGCCCGCTTGGTGCAACGGGGGACCGGTTGGTGTGGGCGGCCTGGCTTCCGTTCTGCGTGTTGCTCGGATTGTTGGCGTTCGGCCTGGGCGCGGGGCCGGTGGGAACGGTGCTGACGTTTCTCGGCACGTACAACCTGGGGCACCTGGCGCTTCGCATCTGGGGGTTGAACATCGGGTTCGCGCGGGGGATGCAGGTTGCGCGCTCGTTAGGTAATCCGGTGTTTCGCGCTGGGTCCCAGTGGGTGAGTCGCGCCGGCGCCTTGCTGGCCGGGGTGGCCATTCCGCTGGCGATCGCCCGGGGCCTGGGTACGGGGGCAGATCGCATCTTGCTCGGCGGGCTGCTGGTGGCCGTCGGGCTGGGAGGGTTGGCCATATCGCGCCTGCAGGGGCGCTACGAGTTGTGGAAGTGGTCGTTAGGCATTCTGACGCTCATAGTCCTTGCCGCCATGGTGCGCTGATGATCGAACGCTCGGTGCAGGTCGTGAACAAGAACGGCATCCACGCGCGGCCGGCGGCCGAGATCGTGAAGCTCGCTGCCCGGTACAAATCGCAGATCACGATGAGTCGCGAGGAGCTCGAGGTGAACGGCAAGAGCATCATGGGCGTGATGATGCTCGCCGCCGAATGCGGCGCCACGCTCGTACTGCGGGCGGACGGCCCCGACGCCGACGATGCCGTCACCGCGCTGAGCACGCTGATCGCCGGGCGCTTCGGGGAGACCTGAGCCATGGAGCGCGTCCTGTCCGGCATCTCGGCCTCGCCCGGTATCGTGATCGGCCGGGTGCATCTGCTGCATTGGGAAGTCCCCGACGTCCCGCATCGCATCATCCCCGATGACGATGTGCCGAAGGAGGTGGAGCGCTATCGCGCCGCGGTGGCCAAGGCCAAGGCGCGACTCGAGCAGGTGCGCGAGCGCGCCGAGAAGCACGCCGGCGCCGAGGAAGCCGCGATCTTCGAAGTGCAGCTCCACATGCTGGACGACGCCGAGCTCATCGCGCGTGTGGAATCCTACATCCGCCAGAACCTCGGTGCGGAGAAGGCCTTCGACGTCGTGATGCTGGAGTGGCGCCAGCACTTTGCGCGCAGTGGCGTGCCGATGATGCGCGAACGGGTCGGCGATCTCACCGACCTGCATATCCGCGTCCTGTCCATCCTTCTGGGCCTTGGCGACCACGATCCCGTGGACCTGGCCCGCGGCGCCAACGCGGTGCTGGTCACGCACGACCTGACGCCCAGCCTGACCGTGCAGCTGGACCGGGAAGCGATCTCCGGCATCGCCACCGATTCGGGGACGCGGACCTCGCACGTGGCCATCCTGGCCCGCTCGTTAGGGATCCCTGCGGTGGTCGGCCTGCGCGATGCCACGAGCCGGCTGCGCGGCGACGAGCTGCTCGTGCTCGACGGCTCCAGCGGAATGCTGATCGTCAATCCCAGCGAGGCCGAGATCGCGACCTTCGAGCGTCGCGCGCTGATGGAGGCGCAGGACGAGGCCGAACTGCAGAAAACCGCCGACGCCGAGGCGGTCACGACGGATGGTGTGCACATCGCGATTCGCGCGAACGTGGACCTGCCGGAGGAATCCGAGCACGCCGCGCGCAGCGGAGCGGACGGTGTGGGGCTCATGCGCACCGAGTTCCTCGTCCTGGGTCGGACGACCATGCCTGACGAGGACGAGCAGTATCGGGAATACGTGAAAGTGCTGGAGGCGTTCGCGGGTCATCCCGTGGTGATCCGCACGTTCGACATGGGCGGCGACAAACTGCCGGTGGGTGGATTTCCGCACGAGCCCAATCCCTTCCTGGGCTGGCGGGCGATCCGGATGTGTCTGGACGAAGCGGACCTGTTCAAGGTGCAGCTGAGGGCCCTGCTGCGCGCCGGGATGCACGGAGACGTTCGCATTCTGCTGCCGCTCGTCGTCACGCTCGACGAGGTGCGAGCCACGCGCGTCCTGCTTCGCGAATGCATGCAGGAGCTCGAGGCCCGCGCCGTGCCGTTCAAACGCGACCTTCCCCTGGGCGTGATGATCGAAACGCCGGCCGCGGCCGTGTGCGTGGACAGCTTTCTCGATGAAGCGGAGTTCTTCAGTATCGGCACAAACGACCTCGTGCAGTACACGCTCGCGGTGGACCGGGGCAACGCCAACCTTGCCTCACGCTTCACACCGCTCCATCCGGCGGTGCTGCGCCTCATCCGGCGGACTGCCGAGATGGGGCAGGAGCACGGCCTCGAGGTCTGCGTGTGCGGCGAGATGGCGTCCGAGCCGCTGATGGCGTTCGCGCTCGTGGGGCTGGGAATACGGCAGTTGAGCGTCAACCCCCGATCGGTTCCGTTCGTGAAGCGGATCATTCGCGGCGTCAGCGCCTCGTTTGCCCGGGAGGCCGCCTCCGCAGCAATGGCCGCGCGAACGGCCAACGAATCGCGCGGCGAGCTCGAATTCCGCCTGAAAGCCGCTTTTGGCAACGCCGCATTCATCCGCGATGGGCTCGGATGATCGCCCAGTGCCATCGCTGGTCGGGTGGGATTATCGTTACGGGCCCGCCCGTGACGCGTCGACACCAGACACACCCGATCACTATCCCTCCCCCGTGACTGAGCGCCTGCTGTTTACCTCCGAATCCGTAACCGAGGGCCACCCCGACAAGGTTGCCGACGCCATCTCCGACGGTGTCCTCGACGCGATCCTGGCCGACGATCCGACGGCTCGCGTGGCCTGCGAAACCCTCGTGACCACCGGCCTCGTCGTCGTTGCCGGCGAAATCACCACGGCGACATGGGTCGACATCCCGCGGATCGTGCGCGGCACGATTCAGCGGATCGGGTACACGCACACCGACTACGGGTTCGACGCGCAGACCTGCGCGGTGATGAGCACGATCGACAAGCAGTCGCCCGACATCGCGAGGGGCGTCGACACGGGCGGCGCCGGCGACCAGGGCATGATGTTCGGCTACGCCAGTGACGAGACGAAAGAGCTCATGCCGGCCGCCATCATGCTCTCGCACAGCCTAACGAGATCTCTGGCCGAGCATCGCCGCTCGGGGAACCTCAAGTGGCTCCGTCCCGATGGCAAGGCGCAGGTGACGATCGCCTATGAGGACGATCGCCCGGTCGGTGTCGAGACGGTGGTCGTGTCGACGCAGCACGACGAGAAGGTGTCGCCGGAGAAAATCCGCAAGGCGGTGATCGCCGAGATCATCGAACCCGCCATTCCGAAGGAGTGGCGCCGGAACAAGCCGGTCTGTCACGTCAATCCCACCGGCCGGTTCGTCGTGGGTGGACCACAAGGCGATGCCGGACTCACCGGTCGCAAGATCATCGTGGACAGCTACGGGGGAATGGGGCGTCACGGTGGCGGTGCCTTTAGCGGCAAGGATCCGTCCAAGGTCGATCGCTCGGCCTGCTATGCGGCGCGCTGGGTGGCCAAGAACGTGGTGGCCGCTGGGTTGGCGAAGCGGTGCGAGGTGCAGTTGGCCTATGCGATCGGGGTCGCGGAGCCCGTCTCGGTCATGGTGAATACGTTCGGAACGGGTCAGGTCGCCGACAGCGCAATCACCAAGGCGATCCGCGCGAGCTTCGACCTGACCCCCAAGGGCATCATTGCCGCGCTCGACCTCCGCAAGCCCATTTACACGCCGACGTCATCGTACGGACACTTCGGTCGCGCCGCCGAAAAGCTCAGCTACACAACGGCCTCGGGCAACGGCAAGAAAGCGAAGACTGTGACGGGAACGGCCTTCAGTTGGGAACGCCTGGACAAAGTTGCTGAACTGAAGCGCGCCGTGCGATAGTACACGCATCGGCAGCTACTGAGGGTTCATGGAGCCGTTGGTCGAAGTCTCGGTCGCCCGCCTCGGGCTGGACGGCTCGACGAATACGTACGTCGTCATCCTTCGAGAGAAGGAAGGCGTGCGCATTCTGCCGATCTGGATCGGACAACCCGAGGCCGAATCGATCCTCCTCGAGATCAACCAGATCCGGAAGGAACGTCCGCTCACGCATGATCTCTGCAAGAGTCTGATCCTCGGGCTCGGGGCGCAGCTGCAGCGCGTCAACATCACGCGCGTCGAGAGCAGGACGTACTACGCGGAGTTACATCTCGTCCGCGACGCCCAGCTGTACCAGGTGGATGCGCGTCCCTCCGACAGCATCGCAATCGCGCTTCGAACGGGTTCGCCTGTGTTCGCCGCCGAGTCGCTGCTGGTCGATCCCCCTGAAGAGTCGGACGACCCCGACGAAGAGTCCGTCGTGCCCCCGTCCGAGTTGCCAAAGGCGACCGAGGAGATGAGCGCGGAGCAGCTGAAGCAGTACCTCGCCGGTCTGCGACCGGAGGATTTCGGCAAATTCAATCCCTGACGCTGCGCCGGTGTGCCCGTGCATCTGCCGCGGCATGCTGCTGGGGAACCGCCATGGCGTTAGGCGTGCCGGCGTTGGTGGCCCAACAGCCGGTCGTGGTCGCGGGACGCGTGGTCCGGGTCACGCCCCGTGGCGAGGAGCCGGTGGCCGGCGCGTTCGTCACACTGCATCGCATCGGCGCCGCGTCGGCAGGGCCCGTCGATTCCGCGATGACGGGAATGGGGGGCAGTTATCGGTTTCGCATCGCCGCGCCTGACACGTCGGCGATGTATCTGGCTACCGCGCGTCATGGTGGCATTGCGTACTTTGCCCCGCCTGTTCGTGCCGACGACGACGGCGGCCTCGGCGAGATCCAGGTGTTCGACACGTCGTCAGCGCCGATTCGGCTCGGCGTGGGGGGCCGTCATCTGGTCGTCTCCGCACCTGACGCCGATGGCGGTCGCGAAGTGCTCGAGGTGTACGAACTGCAGAACGATACCGTGATCACGCGCGTCGGGACGCGCGAACGTCCGGCCTTCGTGGCCGCCCTGCCCGCCGATGCCGCCAACCCGCGTGCGAGGCAAGGCGATTTCACCGGGGACGCGGTGGTGTTTGATGCGAGGAGTGCACGCGTGATCGCACCGGTCGTTCCCGGCGTCCGGCAGCTGGCGATCGCCTACACACTGCCTGCGGCGGCGTTCCCGCTGGTCGTGGACGTGACCGACAGCACGGGAGTCTTCGAAGTGCTGCTGGAGGAGCCTACGGCGACCGTGACGGGGGACAGTCTCCAGCGCCTCGGTGCGGTGACGAGCGAAGGCCGTTCTTTCGTGCGCTACCTTGGGCGCAACCTGCCGGCGGGCCGTCGCGTCGGGATCGAGGTTCCGCGGGCCGGCGGCAGTGGGAGCAGTTGGGTCTGGCTGGCGGGCCTCGGCCTGGCCTCGTTAGGTGCGATCGCGTGGTCATTGCGGCTGCGTCGGATACCGGCCGCGGTCGCGGCACCAGGTCCGCCGGGCCGCGGCGCGCGCGCCCGCGAGCTTCGAGCAGCGATCGGTGGGGTCGACGGCGTCCTCGCGCATCCCGACACGACGCCGGCCTCACACGAATCGCTGCGCGCCTACCGCGCGCAACTGCAGCACGAGCTCGATGCGCTGCTTGCCGCCGACGCGGGACCGGAGTAGGTTCAGGGAACAATTTGTTCGGACGGCGGACACGGAAACCGGTGAAACGCCGGTGCGGCCCCGCCACTGTAACGGGCAAGACGCTGTGTTCAGCGCGCCACTGACGTACCGTCGGGAAGGCGAACACAGAGCCCGGAGCCAGGAGACGACCACCGTCCGATCCACAGCATTCGATCCTCGGGGGAGGGTCGGTGGTCCGGCGTGATTGCATTGCCGTTTCCAGCGGACATCCTCTCCCTTTTCCGGAGTTGCAATGTTCGCTTTGTCGTTGGCCGCCACCCGTGTCGCGCTCTGTCTCCCCCTGGCGGCGGCGTGTGGCCGGGACGCGCCGGCGCGACAGGTGGCCCTCGACCCAGTGGCGCCGCGGCGCAGTGTCTCGTTAGGGCCGAGCGGCACGGAGATTCTGGCATCGCTGGGCATGGTGGATCGCATGGTGGGCAGGTCGAAGTGGGACCTGTGGCCCGACACCGTGCGCTTCATTCCCGAGCTGGGCGATGCCATTCGCCCGAGCGTGGAGCTCATCGTCGCCGCGCGCCCTGATCTGGTCGTCCTGTATCGCGCGGCGGACAACGTCGCTGCTGCGGAGGCGCTGGAGCGAGCGGGGATTCGCGTGGTGAGTCTTCGCATTGACACAATCGAGGAATTCTTCGGCGGGGTCGACTCGCTGGGCAGGATCGTTGGTGCCGGTCCGCGCGCCGACTCGATCACCCGCGCGCTTCGCGAGGAACTGCGGGACGTGCGCGAACGGCTGCGGCCCGGGGCGCCGGTCAGGGTGTTCGTTCCCGTGTGGGAGGAGCCGCTCATGACAGTGGGGGCGGGAAGCTTTCTTTCCGAGCTGGTGGGCATCGCCGGTGGGCGGAACGTCTACGACGATGAAACGGCGCCATCGCTGACCGTGTCGC
>JBQTIW010000037.1:0-5684 GCA_052387735.1 Gemmatimonadaceae bacterium | reverse complement strand
GCCGAAGGCCTCTTCGCCCGGCAGGGCTATGCCGCAACCTCCATCAAACAGATCGGCGACGCGTCCCAGAGGAACACCGCCCTGATCCACTACTACTTCGAATCCAAGGAACTGCTCTACAAGGCGGTGCTCCGACATGCCCTGGAACAGGTCGTTTCCGAAGTGGGCGGGGCGATCGCCCGGGAATCCGATCCGGAACGCGCGATCCGCGGGTTTGTGCGGGCTCAACTCGGACTGCTGCGGGCCAAGCCTCACCTCCTGCAGCTCATGGTGCGGGAGATGTCCGACTGGGGTGCGACCCATGCCGAAGACCAGATCCACACGTTAGGCGCGACGGTCTTCCACCGGCTCTGCAGTCTCGTCGAAAAGGGCCAGCGAGATGGCCGGTTCCGACGGGACGCCGATCCGCGCTTCACCGCCATCTCCCTCGTGGCCCAGATGAACTGGATGTTCATGGCCCGACCGGCCGTAGGGGTCCTCCTCGGTCGCGGGCTCGGGCAGGTGACCGCCGCGGACGTCGAAGCCTTCGCCGCTCATGCCGCCGACCTGGTGATTGCCGGACTGCGAGTGCCCGCGACGTCCAATGCGTCCGCGCGCAAACGGCAGCGTCGCACCCGCTCGGCGCCACGCAAGTCGCGGAGGGTCCCGTGACACGCGCCCTCGCCGTCCCCGCGCTGCTCTTCGTCTTCGCGACGTGTGATTCTCCGCAACCGGAACGCGAGGCCGCAGGCACGGTCGAGTTGGTGGAAACGGACATTTCACCACTCGCCGCCGCGCGGGTCCTCAGAGTCGTTGTCGACGAGGGAGCGCCGGTGCGCCAGGGCGACACTCTCGTCATCCTGTCTCAATCGGGCCTTCCACCCGAGCTCGAGTCGCGGCGCGCCCGGCTATCGATGACAGAAGCCGAGTTGCGCGACCTTCGGGCGGGAGCGCAGCCGGCCGAGATCGAACGCGCGCGGGCCGACCTCGCCGCCGCCATGGCCGACGCCGAGCGGGCGCGCAAGGACGCCGAGCGCTACAAAGCGCTCCTGCAGAGTGGAAGCGTGGCCCAGGCGCAATACGACGCCCTCGAGACCGCCGCCCGCGTGGCGGCGCAGCGCGTCGTTACTGCGGGTGAGACCGTGCGACTGCTCGAGACGGGCCCTCGGCCGGAACGGATTCGCGCGGCCGAGGGTGCGGTCCGTCAGGCCCGAGCGCAACTCCACGCGCTGGAGGCGACCGCTGCGGATCTGGTACTCGTCGCGCCGCACGACGGGGTGGTCCTGGGCCGATACACGGAACCGGGCGAAGCCGTGGCTGCGGGTACGCCGCTGGTCTCGTTAGGCGACCCGCGCAAACCGTGGGTGCGGGTCTTCGTCGCGCCGGCAAGACTCGAGCATCTCCACGTCGGAGATCGCGCCCAGGTCACCATCGTGGGCGGCGGCGACCGCACGTATCCGGCAACGGTGGTATCGCTCAACACCCGCGCCGAGTTCACACCCCGGGTCGCCATGACGGAGATCGAACGCGCCGACCTCCTGTTCGGCGTGAAGCTGACCGTCGACGACACGACCGGTCGGATCAAGGCGGGTATGCCCGTCAGCGTGCGCTTTTCCGGCGACAGCGCCGCGGCATGGCGCCCATGACCGCTCCACTGCCGGATCACGCCGTGCTCACGCATGGCCTGCGCAAAGTCTTCGGCCGTCTCGTCGCAGTCGACGGACTCGATCTGGGTATCGTACGCGGCGAAGTGTTCGGCCTGCTCGGGCCTAACGGGTCCGGGAAGACGACCACCATCCGGATGCTGTGTGGGCTGCTCGACCCCACCGCCGGGGAAGCAGAGGTTGCGGGGGTGAACGTTGTGAGGAACGCCGAGCACGTCCGCCGCCGCATTGGCTACATGTCCCAGAAGTACGGCTTGTACGACGACCTGACCGTTGCCGAGAACATTCGGTTCTACGCATCGCTGTATGGCCTCCTCGGACAGACACGAAGCGCCAGGGTCGAGGAGTTGCTCGACGACCTCAGCCTGCGCGAACGGTCCCGGCAGCTGGCCGGAGAGTTGAGCGGTGGATGGAAACAGCGGCTCGCCCTTGCCTGTGCGACCTCGCATCACCCCGACGTGCTCTTTCTCGATGAGCCCACGGCCGGCGTCGATCCGGCCAGTCGTCGACTGTTCTGGGAGTGGATCTACCGAATGGCCCGCGAGGGAACGACGATCGTGGTCACGACGCACTACATGGACGAAGCTAGCCGCTGCCACCGGCTGGGGTTCATGAGTCGCGGCCACTTGATCGCGTCTGGCACCACGGAGGAGGTCACCGCGGCCTTCGGCCAGCCGACGATCGAGGACGTGTTCATTGAGCTGCAGCGACGGGATGAGGGCGGAGTGCAGGCGATGGGCGATACACGATAGGCAAAGGATCCACCATCTCGAGTCCCGTCTCCCATCGCCCCCTGTCTATCGCCCTTCGACCATCTCCCGCCTCATGCCTTCCACGCTCCGCCGCTCCGCCATCTGGCCCATGCTCTGGAAAGAGTTCATCCAGATGCGACGTGACCCATTCACGCTGGGGATGATGATCGGCGTGCCGGCGATTCAGATTGCGCTGTTCGGTTTCGCGATCCGGACCGAGGTGCGACACCTCCCGATGCTGGTGCTCGACGAGTCGCAAACGGCGGAGAGTCGCGCACTCGTGCAGGCGATGGTGAATACGCGCAGCTTCGAGCTCGCGGGTTCGGTCACCACCCGCGAGGAGATACGCCGCGCCATCGAACGCGGCCAGGCGCAGGCCGCTCTCGTGATTCCCCCCGAGTTCAGCGCTGACATCAAGCGTCGCCGAACCGCCGAGGCGCAGATGATCGTCGATGCCGCAGATCCCATGGCATCCTCCGCGGCCCTGGGAAGCGCAGCCCTCGCCGGCAATGTGATGGCGTCGTCGATGGGAAACCGTGGTGTGGTGCCGCTCGAGGTGCACGTACGGCCATGGTACAACCCGGCGCTCGAGAGCGCGGTCTACATCGTGCCTGGGGTCACCGGGATCCTTCTCACGATGACCCTGATCCTCATCAATGGTCTTGCCATCGTCCGGGAGCGCGAGCGCGGCACGCTCGAGCAGCTGATCGTCACGCCGATCTCGAAGACCGGACTGATGATCGGCAAGATCGTTCCCTTCGTGGTCGTTGGATACGTTCAGATGTCCGTGGTTCTGCTGATCGGTTACTTCGGGTTCAGCGTACCGCTGCGTGGGAGCGTGGCTCTGCTCTACGTGCTGGCCTTGCCGTTCATTTTTGCGAGTCTCGGCATCGGGTTGTTGATCTCGACGCTCGTCCGCACGCAGACGCAGGCCATGCAGCTGGGATTCCTGGTGCTGATGCCAACCATTCTGCTCTCGGGATTCATGTTTCCCCGCGAGGCCATGCCTGAGGCGGCACAATACCTGGGCGCAGCCGTCCCCGTGACCTACTTCCTGCGGATCCTGCGCGGCATCCTGCTCAAAGGCGCGGGTCTCGACGCCATGTGGCCGGACGTGCTCGTGCTCTGCGGCTTTGCCGTAGTCACGGTCCTGCTGGCGACCGCTCGGTTCAGGAAATCCGTCGAGTAGGCGACGAGCTCGCCGGCGTGGTCACCGTCGGATCAGGTCCCCGAACAACACCTCGCCGCCCGCGCGGATTGTGCGGCGGCTCACGTCGCGCGCCAGCGTGGCACTTCCCTCGAGCAGCATGGCCAGTCGCCCGGACGAACCGGTACGGATACGCAGACCACCCGCCGCCTTGAGGCCGAAGTTGTTGGTGTTGTAGCGCGCGTCGATCGGAATCGAGCCAAAACTGCTGGTGAGGATGTGAACCCCAACGCCGAAACTCACATAGGGGACGACTCGATGGACGGGGTCGCGAGCCAGGAGTCCAAGGACCACGTGGCCGTTCAAGTCGTAGAACACATCCCGGTACGTCATGTCGTCCTGGACGACGAACTCCGTGTAGGGGAGGGTACGTAGGAAAGCGACGTCGGCAGCCAGGCGCATCCGCCGGGATGAAAAGTGGCCGAGATCGAGCGTACCGCCCGCTTCCAGGGCCTCGGCGCCTCGTTCCACGAGGGTGTACCCGGCATGAACTGCGAGCGAGCCAATCGCGCGTAAACCCAGTGAGCTGCGGGAAGGCGGTGGCTGCGCCTGATGAATGGCAGGGGTGAGGACCACGGCAAGCAGAACGGCGCAAAGCCGCGGGAGTGGCAGGGGGCACGTGTTCGCCATACGGTGGGTAAACTACGTAAGCGTTCAGGGGCGACGAAGCGACCCCGGACTTCCGGGTTGTGTGTGACATTGCGATCGGTTTCAGTGTCCTAGTTGAAGAGGGACGGGCCATGACGTATCCGAGGTTCTTGCCGTGCAGGTAGTTACATGAGGGCGGTACACGCACGTGGTTGGCTGGTTTTGGCCACACTCGCCGTTGCGGTCGGCATGGCCGTCGCGGGTTTTCTGGAATCGGCGCGCTCGCGCCCCAAGGTCGGTGCCGAGGTGGCATCCGGCCTTCGCTTTGCGGACTCGCTCGATCGGTCCGCTGACACGCGCGCCCTGGCTGGATCGGAGGCGTTGGCCCCACTGTACCTCGAGCGAGCCAGGATTGGCGTTGGGAGCCCGTTCCGACTGATCGAATACGCGCTGCGTGATCCCCAGCTTTCACCGGAGCGCCGGCGTCAGGTGGCAAATGCGATTCTGGGGAGATCGGCGGAGGGCTATGTCTACGCTTCCCCGCCCGAGGCGCTCGACCTGCTCTCTTCTCGCGGACCGGGCCTTGGGCTCGCGCATCGCGACTTCATTGAGCGAGTGATGGATGGAGCGGCCGACGTTCGAGCGGCGGAACTCGCTCTGCGTCTTGCCTATCAGATCACCGCGACCAGTGGCGTGACGTCTCCGCGTGCCGGCGCGGTAGCTGTCGCCGCGATTGCTCAGGCACGGGACCGCACGCTGACACGCCGGGATGCGGCGGCGCTTCTGGTCGCGGCGCGCCGCAAGCGACTTGATCCGCTGGATCTGGTCCCGGTGTGGCGTGCCACCCGGCGTTTTGCCGTCGAGCAGCCGCTGGTCGATCCCGCCACGACGTCGCAGGAGCGGGTGGCGAGTGCCATGCTCCCGGCACTGCTCGCCGAGCTCGATTCGATCCGCGATCCGGCGCCCCGGAACCGGCGGGATCGCTCGCTGGGGATGACGACCGCCGTGGCGGCGTCGGAGCTCGCCGCGCGACGCATCACTCCGCCCCAGGCCCCGGTAATGGTCACGATGGGCGGCTTCGGTGGCTATGTCCTGGGTGGCGCGCGTACCGCGGCTTCGCGCTCGGCGCGTGCGGCGTTCGTGGCTCGTTCCCGCTCCGAGGAGTCACTGGTCGCGGAGTACGCCCGCCTTCGTGCAAGCGAATCGTATCCGGCCGAGGCGGCGTTGAGTGTCGTGACGGCCGCCGTTGCCATGCGCACCTATGCCCAGGAGCGAACGTGGTTTCCGGGGGACGAGGGTCCCTCGGCGCTCGATGTCCAGGGCAGCTTGCGACTCGCCGCGCTCGAGTTCGACCCCAATGTGCCGGCCGCCTGGCGGCCGTACTACGCCCGCTTGCTGCAGGTCGTGGTCCACGATCTGACCAGGGTCCTCCCCTAACTCGACGTTGCGGGCCTGCGAGTCCGTTTTGGGCAGTCGCGCATGGGTGAGCGAGCG
>JBQTIW010000036.1:0-23076 GCA_052387735.1 Gemmatimonadaceae bacterium | reverse complement strand
GGCTGTGGATTCGGTGGCGGAGCCTTTGCCGTTTCCGGCGGAGGCATCGTGCGTGTTTCCACGCGCCCGGCGACGCTGCCCCGAACGGCGAGCTTCGCGGTCGCGGCGGCGCGGGCTCCCGCGGCCTGAATCTCCACGTCGCCCTCGGAAATCCCGCGCACCTCACCGGTCGACGCGTTGATCGACGCAGTGGCCGGATTGCTCGATCGCCATTGAATTCTCTCCGCATTCAGCGCGCGACCACCGGCATCGACCGGACGCGCGGTGAGAACGGCGGACTCGCCGACTCGGATAGTGACTGGACCTGTCAGCCGCAGCGTGACCTCAGGCGTCTCTGCTCGCGGCGGCGGCGTGACGGGCGAAACCGAGTCCCTGGCCGCGCTGCGCACGGGAAGCGCCGGCGATCGGGGTGTAGAGTCGACTCGCACCGCACGGACGTTCGTGTCGACAGGGGGGGGCGGCCCCGCAGCACCGAGGGTATCTTCGCCTCGTGCCGCTCCAGGCGCTGGTGCGCACGCCGGCTGTAGCGCCAACCAGGCCGCGATCGCCACGGCTGCCACGGCGCCGAGTCCCGTCACCGGCCAGAGGAGCCGCGGTGTCCTGCGTGCGCTCGCTGGCGCTGCCGCGGTGACTCCCGAATCCCGATTTCCGATTCCTGCCTGGCTAGCGCTGCCCTGCCGGACCGAACCTGCCGTCGCGGCACCTTCGCCTCCCGACCCACCGAACACCTGCGTCGCGCTGGCGGGTGGCAACGAGCCGGGCTGCACACCGCTGTTTGGCCGCGCCGTCGGGCCGGTCGTGCGGCGAGTCTGCGGCGCGGGGCTTGGTGGACCCCGCAGGATATCGGAGAGTTTCTCCTCGACGCCCCGGACGTCCGCCACTCGCACCAGTTCGCGTCGAACCGGATCGTCGGCTCGAGTGCCCGCCGACCTGGCCGCCATGGCATGCAGCGCATCGTTGATGTCGTCGAACCGGCTGCCTGGCTGCTTCGCCAGCATGCGCATGACCGCCTCCCCGATATCCGGGGGGCAGTCGGGCCGGTGCTCGCTGACGGGTGGTGGCGGCGTCGTCGTGTGCGCCTGCATCACGGCAAAGCCCGTCCCCAGGAATGGTACGCGGCCCGTGAGGAGCTCATAGGCCACGACGCCCAGCGAGTACTGATCGCTCGCCGGCGTCAATTCCGCCGCGAAGCACTGCTCCGGGCTCATGTAGGCCGGCGTGCCCACGACGGTCCCCGTCACCGTATACGACGGATGCTCGGCGATCTTGGCGATGCCGAAGTCGGTGACCACCGCATCGCCGTCGGCGTTGAGCAGGATGTTGCCGGGCTTTATGTCGCGATGGATGACGCCGCGCCGGTGTGCGTACGACAGGGCGGCGCCGGCCTGAAACACCAGGGATCGCACCACGTCGAAGTGAAGAGGGCGCGTTCCCTGAATCTCAGATCGCAGCACCTGTTGCAGCGTACGCCCGGGGATGTACTGCATGACGAAGAACTCGAGCTCTTCGGACGACCGGACGCCGTGCATCGCGACGATGTGCGCGTGCTGCAGGTTGGCCTGGGTGACCGCCTCCTGCCGGAAGCGTTCGATCATGCCTTCGCCCATCATGAGTGCGGGCGACATCACCTTGAGCGCGACCTTGCGATTCAGCGCGTACTCGTGGGCGAGGAACACGGCGGCCATCCCACCCTGCCCCAGAATGCCCATGACGTCGAACTCGCCGGCAAGCGCCATCCGCAAGCGATCACCGACTGCGAGCCAGGGCGACAGGCTGCGCGTGTCCTCGGCCGGCGGTTCGCTCGCCGCAGCACCGGAGCCAGCGGCGGACTCGGACATCTCAGCCGCCACTAACGCAGGACGACAACCAGCTCAAAGCGTGCCTCGTGCAGATCGGCGGGTACATAGACTGCGAGGTTCCGTGCGCGCGTCACCGCCTCCCACGCCGACCCCGCGCGTTTGATGGCGAAGTAGAGAAAGTCGAGCTTCACGGGAACGCTTGCGGGCGGCTGCGGCGCGTGCAAGAGCTCGAGCCCTGGCAGGGCCTGTCGAATCAGCGTGTCGACGACATCTGACGACCCCAGCTTGCAGCTCTGGATCACTTTCGGGACAAGGTCGGCCTGACGCATCGGTGCGCTGACGGCGAGATACCAGTGCGGCGCGGCCAGCCACGCTTCCTGCTCCACCGCCACCGCGTGGACCGCCGGCCGCACCTGCCGCAGCGGAAGCGAGATCGCCGTCTCCGGCACGACGGTTTCGAGCAGCTCGAGGAGAGTCGCTTCGAGGTTGCCTAAGCACTCACCCAGCTTTGTGTGGTCGTATGTGGGGAGTTTCTTCGCCGATGGCGCGAAGGTGGTGAGCGCGCCCGTCAGCGCCAACAGCGCCTCCCACAACTCGGTGGGGTGGCCGGTTCTCACCTCATGGAGGTGACGCAGCAGCGGGAGATGCGAATTCAACGTGTACAGCAGCCAGAAGCTCACCACGTCGGTGACGGAGAAATCCGCGAGCCCCAGGTTGCGCTGACGTCTGCCGCCCGCGAGCGACGATGCCTTCGCCGCAACACGCTCGACGATGCGATGGGCCAACCCCGAGAGTGAGGGGCTGGTCGAGACGTGGAGGACGGGAGGAACGAAGGCCGGGTCGAGCCCAACACCACCGGTTCTGTCGCGAAGGATCCGGGCGACGGGCATCGCCACGAATCCCTCGGACGCTTCACCCTCGAGCAGCAGGCGCAGGTTGGGGCGCGCGATCTGAATCGGCCGCTCGGCGAGCCCGGTGGTCTCGTCACGGGCGAGCTGCTCCTCGGCGCGCCAGCGCGCCGTCGCGGCGGCACAGGTACCTGCCGCATCGCGTCCCGCGACATTGCTTGCCCCCGGCCGGTATTCCGGCACGGCAATCGACACGAGCATGGCCTGCTGGTCCTGACGCCAGGCGGCGTCGAGCTGACGGGGAGGCGGAGGGGGATCGGCAGACGGAGCGTCGAACAGCAGGCCGTCGGGAAATCGACCCGCCGCCGCGCGTACGACCAGCGCTCCACCCGCGAGCGCCTCACGGTCGAATTCCAGGCTCGTCAGTCCCCAGGGATATGCAGCCAGCGCGCCGAGTTGCAGGCGCAGTGTTTCATCGAGATACCGGTCCTGAGCCTGGAGATGCTGCGGCGTGAGCAGCGTCCCCTTGGCCCACAGCACGAGGTCGAGGGAGGGCATGGTGGAACGTATGCACGCGTCGCAGACGCGCCAGTTGGCGCGGCGGCGAGGCGGGCGTACATCGACAGGTGAATGGGTGTACCCGCTTGCCCGTTGTCACCGTGCTCCGACCCCGAATAACGACTCGTCAAACTTGAAGCCGAGCTCGAAGTAGGCGCCCTTGCGGGTGGTGCCAAAGCTGTCGAGGTCCTTGTCGGTGAAGCCGAACACGTTGTAGCCCCCGGCAATACGCAGGTTCTTGACGAGAATCACGCCGAGTTCGCCGCCGAGTCCGTACTGGCGGTTGGCGATGCCATTGCTGGCGAGCAGCGAACCGATCGCACCCACATCGAAGCGACGGTTGAGGTCGAGGATCGCTCGGCCCATGAAGAGTTGTGAGGTGTTGCGCGAGCTGATCGTGCCGATTTCATCGGTGGCGACTTTCGTCGCGTACCGGCCGGAGAGTGTGAAGCGTTCGATCGGCTGGTAGTTGACGAGACCGGCGACGATGTGGGCCACGTTGTCGGTCTGCTGCAACGTGCCGATCGAGCCGAGGCGCGCGACGCGGTTTTCGTAGCGCAGCAGCGCATTCCACTTGTTGCGCTCCGTTTCGCGCCAGGCGAGGCCGAACTGCGACCAGCCGCGCGTCTGCTTCCGCTGCAGGTCGGCGACATCCCACAGCGTGCGGCCGAGGAGCGTCCAGTCGCGCGAGAGTTTGCGCGCGTAGCCAAACGATGCGAGGAAGTTGTCGCCCGTGTCGGCGTCGCGGAACTCGAGACGCGCGGTGCTTTTCCAGAGGGATGGACGCGTCCACTCCACGGCACCGGTGACGGCGAGTGCGTCGGCCGACGATGCGCCACTGGTACCCACGTCGGGGAAGAGCGGCGACACGCGCTCGAAGCTCGTGTTCACGACCAGCCCGGGCGAGACCGCCCAGCGATTGCGCAATCCGATCGAGGCCTCCGCGTCACGGCCATTCATCGCGTCGCGCAGACGGTACTCGTTGAACATCCGCGTGTTGGCGAAGTAATCCGCGTCCACGCCGACCACGGTGTATTCCTGCTTCGTGTCATGGTTCGTTGCATATGGCCCCTGCAGCGACGTGAGCCACTCGTGGCGCCCGTACACGCGAGCGCGGTTCGAGACGACGTACTCACCGCCGACGCCACCACGGTACGAGTCGTCGCGAACGTCCTTCTCGTATTCGGCGAAGAGCGAGCTGCGTGTCTTCTCCGGGAGCGCAACGGTAACGCGCCCGCGGAGTGCGCTCACGTCGTTGTCGACGAGCGCGCGGTTGATCGGGCTGAGGACAGCACCCGGATGGGGTGTGTATGCTCCCGATTCCTTCGCGTAGCGGTAGCCGAGCTCCACGCGCAACACGCGGTTCAGCTGGGCTTCGACCGCGAGAAGTGCGCCGTCGCGCCGTCCTTCAAACGACGTGTTGTTCTCCGTGCGCAGCGCTTCACCGATGAGGCGCGTTTTCGTCCCCAGGCCAGCGGAGAAGCGCCCACCCATCTCCGTGCGTCCTCCAGAGAACGTCGAGGACTGATTGGCAAACGACGAGTCACTGCGCGCGGCGAAGAGACGCCCGTCCACTTTGGCCGACTGGTGCCGGAGCTCGATGCGCCAGGCGTTGCCGTTCGACCCGTCATCGTCGGTGCGCGCGAGCTCGCCTGACACATACGTCTGCGTGCCGAGGCGCGCCGTGGCGTTGATGCCCCCGATGCGCGCCTTCTGCAGCGGATTCTCATCCTGTGCATAGGTGCCACCGAGCTCGAACGCGTCGCCCAATCGAACGGACGCGTCGCCACCGTACACCCAGAACTTCTCTCCCGCCGACGTTTCCGTTTCGTAGGTGATGCGAATCGAGACCGGGTTGAGATTGGCATCCGCGCTCGGTACGGGGGCGCGAAACAGCAGTCGCCCGGTGAGCGGCTCGATGGTGTAATCGGCAAACCGCGTGAGCACCACGCGTGACAGGATCACGGTCGGCTGGTTGCGGTCGCGCGTGATGATCTCGACGCGCTCGGAGTTGACGAGGCCCTCGGCGCGGAGGTCGTACGGTCCCGAGATTCCCCGACCGGCGAGCTCGTCGACCGTCTGTCGCGAGCGTCCCTGACTCGCAAAGAGCGTTGCTGCTCCGTGCTTTCCTTCGAAGTGCTGCACGGCGCCGTTGAGCGTGCGGTCATACGCGGTGAGTATTCGCCGGTCGTCCGCGCGCGTCGTCTGGAAATCACCGAACATGGTATACGACGTGCCATGGTCGAGCCGCGCATAGACCCGGCGCCGCGACTGGGCGTCGAACTCGCGGATCGCCGCATCGCCGTAGACGGGGAAGAACTCGTCGGGCCGAATGTCGCGGAAGAAGGTACGCCCGCGATCGCGCTCGCTGTCGTACGAGAGCGTGAGCAGCTGGTTGCCGAGCACGCGCCCCTTGAGGAGCAGGGCGCCGCGTGCACCGCCACGCACCTTGCCGCTGTCCTCGTCGAACGTCCAGTCGCGCAGCGATTCCTCGAAGCCGTCGGCGTCGCTGCTGAGCGCGTTCGCGCCGGTGATGAGCGAGCGGAGGTCGATGCGCGCGGTGAACAGCCCGGTGGCCAGGAACGGACGTGGTGCGGGGGGTTGACTATCCGCAGCAGCGGCTCCCGTCACATCGCTCTGCGGTGGCTCCGCGCGGCTCGGCGACCGGCCCTGCTGCGCCGCGAGAGCGCGCGGCGGTGTGGGTGGTACCTGCGAATTGCCGTCGTTCAGCGTCGGGGACACCAGAAGTGGACGGTAGCGATGATCGCTGGGGATCGGGACGGCCAGGGAATCGGGACGCATGACCGCCGCGTCCACTTCACCCGCCTCGCGGCGCGTCATCACCTGCCGGAGCACGTCGGCCGATTGCGACGCCTCCACGAAGTCGGCCTTGTGCAGCTCGCCGGCTTTCACGTCAGCAAACCGTGTGTAGCCGTCGAAGGCGCTGCGGTTACCCGACGGCGCGAGCACGGCGCCGGTCGGCAGCGTTTGACGATCGACCTTCACCACGTGGAGACGCGAGGCCACGTTGTAGAAGTTGTACTTGCCCTCGCTGTCGGTGATCGCCGAGGATCCGTCCTCGAGCACGACGCGCACACCGGGGATGCCGACCTCGCCGGAGTCCTGCATGGCGCTCGCACAATCGCAACGGGCGTAGACTTTCCCCACGATGGCGCCGCGTTCGTCGAACACCCCGCCGGTCACACGTGTCGTGGCACGACCTCGCCCTGACTGCGTCCTCCCGTCTCGACTCTGCGCCACTGCCACGTTGGTGTTGTTCCCGCGATGCGCGACGGCCGTGACGCGAACGCGATAGGTCAATGTGACAGGCACGTTCCGCCTGACGAGTCCAATGGCGAATGTGAGACGCGGACCTGGTGCGCCGGTGGGTTCGGCGACGGACTGACCACCAAGGCGGGCGCTCCGTGCCTCGTAGGCAAAGCTGACCGGAAGGTCATCGACCACCAGCGCGTCGGACAGGTCAGCGGTCCCGGTGTTTCGCACCACAACGGTGTAATCCACGAGGTCACCGACTTGCGCTTCGCTCCTGGAGCTGGTCTTGGTGATGTCGAGCATCGGCTCGCCATCCACCGGTGTCGTGACGCACGCGCGGTTGCTCGGCGAGGGCACGGTCGCCCCGCTGCCGGTCACGCTGGCGCAATTGGTGACGCTGGGCAATGCCGCGGCGCCTAACGTGACGGTCAGGTCGATGACGGACGACGCGCCGATGGCGAGGGCCGTGGCGCGGGTACACGTGACGACCGCGCCAACTGCACCGCAGCTCCACCCGGTACCCGTTGCCGAGACGAAGGTGAGTCCGGCCGGCAGCGTATCTCTGACGGTGAGTGGCGGTGTGGCGTCGACGATGCCAGTGCTGGTGACGGTGATCCGGTATGCCCCCTGAAGCCCGAGTCGGAACGCGCCCACCGACTCCTTGGCGAGGGCCAGAGCGCTCGTGCCGATGACCGGCGTCGTGACGTCGGACTCGTCGTTGGTCGGGTTGTCATCACCGGGCGTGGAGGCCTTTCCCTTGTTTGTCACCAGCGGGATGGCCGCCGCGGTCGGCGTGACGTTGACGGTGATGATCGTGGAGTCCGTGGGCGCCAGCGGAGCGGCGTAGCTGCAGTTGAGCGCCTGGCCGCTGATCGTGCACGTCCACCCGCTTCCCGACGCTGTCCCCGGCGTGAGGCCGGCAGGAAGCACGTCGGTCACGGTGATGGGTCGGTCCGTCGCCCGGTTGCCGACGTTCTTCACGGACAGGCTATAGCTCGTCGCCTGCCCCACCGCGAAGGTGGGAGCCGCGGCCTTCATCTTGAGCTCGATGTCGATGAAGAGAACGCCCGACCCGGAGACCGTGATCGTGTGCTTGTCGTTCCTCGCGTTGCCATCACCCAGCGTCTTCACGACCGCGGTGTTGGAGAAATTGCGACTGGAGACGTTGGCGACCAGGTCGATGAACGAAGAATCCCGCGGCGCCATCGGCCCCGCGCTCACGCAGGTGACCACACGACCACTGGACGAGCAGGTCCAGCCGTTGCCTGTTGCGCTCACGTAGGTCAGCGAGGCATCCAGGGTATCGGTGACGGTGATGATGTCTGTGGTCGGACCGCTCCCGACATTCCGGATCATCAGCCTGAACGTCCCGGTCTGCCCGACGATCGCCGTCCCGTGGAGACTCTTGAGCATCTCGAGGTCGGGGCTGAGCCCTCCGCCACCGCCAACCGTGACCGTGATCGTCGACGAGTTGTTCGACAGATTGCGGTCGCCCGACATGACGACCGTGCCAGTGTTGGTGATCGTTGGGCCGGCCGTTGCGGCGACGCTCACGGTGATCGTGATGGTCGCCGTTTGCCCCGGCAGGAGGGACGCGCCTCGCGAGCACGTCACGAGTTGCCCCACCGCGCCGCACGTGAAGCCGCCGCCACTGGCGTCGACGAACGTCAGGCCGGCAGGCAAATCATCCGTAACCGTTATCGCGCTGGACGTGGCGGCGGTGCCCGCGTTGGTGATGGTCAGCGTGAACGTTCCGTTGGAACGCGCCTGCAGGCTGCTCGCGGTCTTGACGATCGCGACGTCGAACGGGTTGAGGACCGGCGTCGTGATCGTCGAGGAGTTGTTGCTCGAGTTCGCATCACCGGGTGTCGCGACGACAGCGGTATTGGTGACGTTCGTCGGGGCAGCCAGCGTCACCACGGCGGAGATCGTGATCGGTGCGGCGGAGGAGTTGCCTGGAATGGGCGCGAGCGACGTGCAGCTCACGGCCGAGCCGCCCACGGAACAGTTCCACCCGGTCCCGGCTGCGGATGCTCCGCTGAGCCCGACTGGCAGATCGTCGGTCACGACGACAGGACCGCTCGTCGCTCCGGAGCTGAGGTTGGCGACCGTCAGTGTGTAGATGGCGTTGGACCCAACCGTGAACGGACCGCTGGCCGATTTGACAATGGCAAGGTCCGGAGCCCGCGAGATCGTGGTAGGATCGCTCGCGGAGTCGTTCGTCGGGTTGGTATCGCCGGCTGTGCTCACGGTCGCGGTGTTGACCACGCTCGCTGGCGCGCTCGATCCCACAGACACCGTGAGCGTGATCGACGACGCCGCACCCGGCGCCAGAGGACCCGGATTCGTGCACGTGACCGTCGGACCAGCGGCAGTGCAACTCCAGCCCGCCCCCGTCGCGGAAACAAAGTTCAATCCCGCCGGCAGGTTGTCAGTAACGGAAATCGATGCGGTGGTCGCCATGGAACCGACGTTGCGCGCGGTGAGCGTGTAGACGCCATTCTGCCCAACGGTGAAGTTCCCGGCGTGACTCTTGGTGATCGCCAGGTCGAGCCCCGCGGTGACCGGCGTCGTGATCGTCGACGTGTTGTTGGCGGGGTTCGAATCGCCCGCGGTGCTGACGGACGCCGAGTTCGTTACGGAAGGGGCTGCGGCTGGACCAACGAGGACCGTGAGCGCGATGGCCGTCGTCGCACCCGGCGCGAGAACGCCGGCGTTGGTGCAGGTGACCGTACCCGACGCAAACGCACAGCTCCACCCGGCCCCTGACGCGGACACGAATGTCAGACCCGCCGGCAGGACATCGTTGACCGTCGTCACCGACGACGTCGATGACTGGGACACGTTGGCAACCGTGAGCGCGTACGACGCGTTCTGGCCTACCGCGAACGCGCTGGACGCCGTCTTCGTGATTGCCAGATCGAGCGTGGACGGCGCGACGACGTTGGTGGGATCCGACGCCGTGTTGTTGCCTCGCAAAGTCGAGAGCTCGTCGGGCGTCGCCACGCTGACGGTGTTCACTACCGAAGGAGCCGCGGCAGCAGCGACCGACACCACGAGCGTGATGGTCGCCGCCTGCTGGGGCGCCAGCAGGCCGGCGTGTATGCAGGAGACAGTTTGTCCCGAGGCGCCGCAGGTCCAGCCTGTGCCCGAGGCGGACACGAACCCGAGTCCGGCAGGGAGCACGTCGGACATGGTCGTCGCACCAAACGTGCCCAGATCGCCGATGTTGGTGACCGTGATCGTGTACGTCCCGTTCTGGCCCACGACGAAATTGCCGGTGTGCGTCTTGGTGACGGCGATGTCGACCCGGGGCGGGGCCTGCGCCTCGAGTGGCAGCACGGGAAGCACGCCGAGCGCCATAGCGACGCCCAGAACTGGAACGACAGCGATCCTGAGTTTTGACATGCGGAGCGGACCGGGAAGGGCAGTCCAGGAGGGGGGAGAGGGTGCCGCCTTGGTACAGTCCCGCGGTGATCGGGTACGGGGTTACGGTGCGGCCGGTGCTGGCCGCTGGCCCCGAAGAGGCTGCCAGCGAAGCTACGCTGCGACGGCGATTCCGCAACTTGCGGAGGACGCGCTACAGATCGCTATTAAGGACGCGCAAGCGGCGGGCCAATCGGGATCATGACGCATGCGCGAGCGACCTAACCACGCGAGGGGTCGCGTGCTAATCTTGCACCTGCGCCGCTACAGGAGGGACCGGCATCACAACAGTGCTCGAGGCATCGGTCGCGCACCTTCGACTCGCGCCGGCTGAAGTCTTCGCCTGCGTGCGTTCGCGCTTTCTGGAAGCGAGCTACGATGAGTCCACCGTCGCCAGGCGACTGGGGGGGCGCAACCTCATAGCTGTCAAGCGCCTGGTGGACGGTCGCACCACGCTGCGCGGCGAGGTGGATGACGCCAATGCCGCGTTCATCAGGCTCTTTATAGATGGCGAGGCTCTCCCGCTCGAACTGCTCCGACGACTGGTGGGAGGAGAAGCACTCGATGCACTGTCGGCGCTCGCGCTGCTGGTGCCGGCCCCTGCTGACCCGGAGTCCCTCGAACCGACGGTGCAGCTTTGCCCGACGCACGGGCTCTTGATTGCCTCGGATCTCCATCCGGTGACGCCAAACTCGGAGGGCGTGCGTCAGGACTTCGTGTACAGCGCGAACAACGAGCTCACGACCCAGTTCTTGTCGGTGATCCCGGATGCTCCCGGCGCTCGCGTCCTCGACATGTGCGCGGGAACGGGCGTGGCGGCGCTCCGTGCAGTGAAAGGGGGAGCGGCGTCGGCAGTGGCCGCCGACCTCGTCCCTCGCTGCGTGCACTTTGCCCGCTTCAACGCCAGGCTGAACGGATTCGAGGACCGCGTGACGGTGCTCGAGAGCAACGCGTGGAGCGCACTCGAAGGAGAGCTCTTCGATCTGGTCGTGGCGCATCCTCCATACGTGCCGGCGCTCGCTCACCGCCTCGACTTTCGCGATGCGGGCGAGGACGGTGAGGATGTCACGCGCCGAATCATCCAGGGGCTGCCGTCGCACGTGCGTCCGGGAGGACGAATGATCCTTCGCGCAGCCCTGAGTGATCGCCGTGGCGCGTCGATAGCACAGCGCGTGCGAGGCTGGCTCGGGGCGCCCGAGGGCGAGTTTGATCTCGTGCAACTCGAGACGCTCTCCTACGGGCCGATGGAGGCATACCAGAGCATAAGCAAGGGCCTGAGAGACTACGTCGACTGCGAGCGGTGGCTGAGGCACTTTGCCGCGCTCGAAGTGGAACGCTTTGCGATCTGCCTACTCGAGCTTCGGCGCGATGCCCTCGGACGCGCGCCCATGACCGAGCGCCGGGTGCTCGGGACCGCGGCACACCACCGCTCGACCGACTGGCATTTCCGTTGGGGCCGTACGATGGCCGAACGAGGCTCAACCAGCGTCGAGCGTCTCGCCGGCCTGCGTCCCCGTGTGGCGCCCGGCGCGCGGCTCGCGGTCCATCTGGAGGCGGACGCCGAGGGTAGCTGGCACACGGTCGGCGCCTCGGTGGAAGTGGCGTGGCCAAGCCACAACGTAGTAAAGGCGCCGGCGCTCGCACCCACGCTCCTCGAGTTGTGCGACGGAACCCGTGACGTGTCAGCAGTGCTCGGCGGACTGCGGTCGGCGGGGCTCGTCGATGAGGCAGTGGGATTGGGTGAGGTCGCCCACTTGCTCGAGGTTCTTGCGGCCGCAGGTGCGTTGGAGCTCTCGATCTGTCCGCTTCCTGCTGTGCCGGTCACCGAGGCGTAACGAGACGGTGTCGGGCAGGCAGGTCTTTTGTCGCGTTGTGTACGGTGTGACCTAACGTCCGCACGACTGACTTGACATTGTCACGCGAGTCGTGCAGGATAGCCCCCCCTGACACGAGCCCTCCCCCCATTTCTGGGCTCACGGTTCGGTGCTGATCCCAGCGCCAGGGGACAACCAGCCACGCATCAGAGCGCATGCCGTAGGAGGCACGAATGGCCGATAGCACACAGAAAAAGCTCGAACGCGTCCGGCCGCCACGGGTGGCAATCTCCTACGAGGTTGAAACCGGCGGCGCGATCGAAAAGAAAGAGCTCCCGTTTCTGATGGGAGTGCTTGGAGACTTTACCGGGCAGCCCACCGAACCGCTTCCCAAGCTCAAGGAGCGGAAGTTCGTCGAAGTAACGCCCGACAATTTCGATGACGTGATCGCGAGCATGAAGCCGCATCTTGCCTTCAGCGTCGAGAACAAGCTCTCCGAGGACTCGGACGCGAAACTCAAGGTGGATCTGAACTTCCGGAGCATGGACGACTTCTCGCCGGATGCGGTGGCGCGGCAAGTGAAGCCGTTGCGGGAGTTGCTCGAGCTGCGCCAGCAGCTGGCCGATTTGCGCGGCTCGCTCCAGACGAATGAGAAGCTCGACGAGGTGCTGCAGGCAACCCTCGGCGACGCCGAAAAGATGAACAAGCTGCGCGGCGAGCTTGGACTCAAGGAGGGTGAGGCTAATGGCTGAGACTCAAGCCGGCGCCCAGGCGGCGGCAACCACCACCACGTCGGACCTCTCCTTGCTCGATCAGATCGTCGAGCAGGGCAAAGTCGGGCGAGACGCGGAGACGCGCGACCGTGGCAAGGATCTGGTGAAGCGGTTCGTGGCGGAGGTCCTCGAAGGATCGATGACCGTCAGCCGCGACACCGAGACGATGATCAATGCGCGAATCGCGCAGATCGATCACCTGTTGTCGTTACAGCTCAACGAGGTCCTGCACCATCCCGACTTCCAGCGCCTGGAAGCCTCGTGGCGTGGACTCAAGTTTCTGATGTCGCAGAGCGAGACGGGGACGATGTTGAAGATCAAAGTCCTCAATGTCTCCAAGAAGGATCTCCTGCGCGATCTGCAGCGGGCGCCCGAGTTTGACCAGAGCGCGCTGTTCAAGAAGGTCTATGAAGAGGAGTATGGCGTCTTTGGCGGGACCCCATTTGGCTGCATGATCGGGGACTACGCCTTCGACAAGAGCGGCCAGGACATGGAGCTCCTGGAGAAGATCTCGAACGTCGCCGCTGCGGCCCACGCGCCATTCCTGTCATCGGCGTCGGCCGACCTGTTCAGCCTCGAGAAGTTCACGGATCTCGATCAGCCCCGTGATCTCGCGAAGATCTTTGACACCACGGAGTACGCCCGATGGAAGGGCTTCCGCGACAAGGAAGATTCGCGATACGTCGCGCTGACGGCCCCGCGGGTCCTGATGCGTGAACCGTACGGCAGCGCCACGGTTCCGATCGAGGCGTTCAACTACGAGGAGCGGGTCGACGGTACCAACCACGATGCCTATTTGTGGGGCAGCTCGGCGTGGGCCATCGGCGCCAATATCAACAAGGCCTTTGCGTCCTACGGATGGTGCGCCACAATCCGGGGAGTGGAGAGCGGCGGGCTCGTGGAGGGGCTGCCGGTCCACAACTTCCGTACGGAAGCTGGGGAGCTCGTGATGAAGTGCCCCACCGAAGTACAGATCACCGATCGTCGTGAGAAAGAGCTGGCGGACCTCGGTTTTGCCGCCCTTGTCCATCAGAAGGGATCATCCAACGCGGCCTTCTTCAGCGTGCAGTCGTGTCAGAAGCCGAAGGTCTACGACACGCCTCAAGCGACGGCCAGCGCCCGCCTTTCCGCGCAGCTCCCGTACATCTTTGCCACGTCCCGGTTTGCGCACTACCTCAAGGTGATGATGCGAGATAAGATTGGCGGCTACACGTCTCGCGCACAGGTGGACGCATTCCTCAACCGTTGGATTCAGCAGTACGTGACAGGTTCGGATGCAGCACCATCGATCAAGGCGCAGCGCCCGTTGGCGGAGGCCCGCATCGACGTGGTCGAAGTGGCAGGCAAGCCGGGTGTCTACCGGGCGGTTGCCTTCATGCGTCCACACTTCCAGCTCGACGAACTCGGAGTTGCCATGCGGCTGGTGGCCGAGCTTCCTCCTCCGGCGGCCTGAGGGCCGTTGTAGGGATCGCGCAGTCATGATGGGCGCCGGCTGTCGACCGTCAGCCGGCCAGTTGGCGGAAACACTTCTAACCTGTGTGAGGGCGGAGACCCATGGCATTCGACTCCTATATCGACATCAAGGACATCCCCGGAGAAGCCACGGCAAAGGGCTTCGAGAAGAAGATCGAGATCTACTCGTTTTCGTTTGGGGCAAGTAACGCCGTAACGGTCGGACCCGGGACCTCGGGGATCAGCGCATCGCGCGTGAGCATTTCGTCCTTCAACATCATGAAGAAGACCGAAGTGTCCTCCCCGAAGCTCTTCTCGGCCTGCTGTCTCGGAACACACATCAAGGAAGCGACCGTATCCCTGCGGAAGCAGACCGGCGAGGGAGGCCAGGACTCGTTCATCATTTACAAGTTCGAAGACGTCATGGTGGAGTCGATTCAGTGGTCGGGCTCGTCCGGCGGTGATGACACGCCGACCGAATCCGTCTCTCTCGCCTTCGCCAAGTTGACCTTCGAGTACAAGACGCAGGGAGATGACGGCAAGCTCGTTGCCGGCACACCGGTCGTGTGGGATCAGACGACAGTCAGCGCCAAGTAACGGAGTCTGCCTGCCATGCCGACCGCTCGTGAGCTGTACGCCGATGGGCGGTTGGAGTCTGCAATCGAAGCGCTGGGAGTCGAGTTGCGATCCAATCCGGCCGACTCCCGGCCTCGCACCTTTCTCTTCGAGCTTCTGACGTTCGCGGGGCAGTATGACCGCGCTGAGAAGCAGCTCGATGTGCTGGCGAGAGGTGGTGCGGACGGCGAACTGGCGGTGCTCCCGTACCGCGCCGCGCTGCAGGGTGAGCGGGTACGGGAGCACATGTTCCTCACCGGCGACTTCCCCATGAATCCCGCGCCGTCACCGGTGGCCGGCACGCTCAACGGCAAGGCATTTACGTCGATCGAAGACGCCGACCCGCGCGTGGGCGCCCGTCTCGAGGTGATGGCTGGCGGGACGTACATGTGGATCCCGTTCGCGTACATCGAGGCGCTGCACCTCGAGCCGCCAAAAATGCTGCGCGACCTGCGGTGGACACCGGCGCGCGTCACCACAAGTGCCTCCATGCGTGAAACGGAGCTCGGGGAAGTGCTGCTCCCTGCGCTCTCGCCGCTCGCGTGGAAGCTCGAAGACCCTGAGCTGCGACTCGGCCGTGCCACCGATTGGGAGGAGCTCCCCGACGGATCGTTCGCGCCAATCGGCCGCAAGCTGTTGAAAGTGGACGGAGAATTGATCTCGCTGCTCGAGGTGCGCGATCTCGTGGTGACCCCGGCCGCAGACGAGCCGTAGCGCCACCGGGTGTCGTTAGGCGGCTCTCCTGTGCGTGCGCGAGTCGACCCTCGAGATGCAACTGCTCCTTGATCCCTATCCCCCGTCTCCAGAGCAAACTCCCGGATGCCCGCTGACACCGCACTGATCGAAGCAATTCTCAGTCCGATTCCGGGTGACAGTCCTTCAGGCAAGGACCTGCGATACGATCCGCGCTACGATCAGGTCAAAGAGGCGCGCCGCGAGGATCCGGATGGGCCCAGGCGCAAAGACGACCCTCCTCGCAAGATCGCCGACTACGGCGTCGTGCTCACGCTCGGTCGTCAACTCCTGGAAAAAGAGAGCAAGGACCTGCAGCTCGCCGCGTGGCTCGCCGAGGCCATGCTCAAACGCGAGGGAGTGGCTGGACTCGGCACCGGAATCGGAGTGCTGCAGGGGATCGTGACGTCGTTCTGGGACACGTGCTATCCGACGTGGGACGACGAGGACCCGGAGGCGCGGGCCGGACCGCTGACGTGGGTCGGGTCGACGTTCGACATCCCGATCAAGCAGGCCCCCATCGCTCCAACCGGGGCTTCGTTGCTCGATTACCAGATCTCGCGCAGCGTTCCAACGGAGAAGGAGGCCGAGGGGAGCTCGGAGAAGGCCAAAGCGCGCAAGGAGGCGATCGACAGCAAGAAGTTGACGCCGGAGGAAGTGGACCGCGTCATCGCCGAGGCCAACAAGGCGTTCTACAAGGGTGTCGTGGCCGATGTGGACGCCGCGTATGCGGCAGTCACGGAGCTGGAACGCACGACCGACGCGCGATTTGGGCGAGATGCGCCGTCCTTCGTAAAGCTCCGGGGAGCCCTCGAGGAGATGCGCCGTATCGCCGTACCGATCCTCGAACAGAAGCTGATCGACGACCCCGATCCGATCGTCGAAGAAGCTGTTTCCGAAGCTGCCGCCGGCGTGGACGGGAGTGCGGCGCTCACCCCAGAGCCGGTGAGTCCCGCCGATGCGGCAGCACGTGTCGCCGTCGCGGCGCGGTTCCTCAGGAAACTGGATCCCACGAATCCCGGACCATACCTGATGCTGCGAGGACTCCGGTGGGGAGAGCTCCGCGCCGCCGCAGCCGCGGGTGAATTCAACCCCAAACTCCTCGAAGCACCCACGACCGCGATACGCTCCCGGCTGAAAGGGCTGCAGATCGACGGAAAATGGCCCGAGTTGCTGGAGCAGTGCGAAACGGTGATGGCCACTCCGCACGGCCGGGGGTGGCTCGACTTGCAGCGCTACGTTCTCACCGCCTGCGAAAAGCTCGGGAGCAGCTACGACGCGGTGGCGGCGGCCCTGCGCGATGAACTCAGGGTCCTGCTTGCCGCGATTCCCGCGTTGCCGGAGATGACACTGATGGATGACGCGCCGACCGCGAACCCTGAGACGCAGGCATGGCTGTCTGCCGAGGAACTCACGAGCCGTCCGGACGAGACCGGGAGAGTGACCAGCGGTGCCGCGAACGACGGAGAAAGCCGCTCGGGAGACGAGGTGGTACAGGCAGCACTCGCTCAGGATGATGCCACGAGCAGGTACGGCGGTCTCAGCGCCGGACCGCGCCGCAGACCAGCCCGCGACGCCTTCGCTGCCGCGAAAGGGGAAATGAGTCAAGGGCGTTCGAAGCAAGCGATCGAGATTCTCCTCGCGGAAATCGCCCGCGAGCAGTCTCCGCGCGGGCGCTTCCTCCGTCAAACGCAGCTCGCCTACCTCATGGTCGAAGGCGGCCTCGATAGTGTCGCCCGACCGATGCTCGAGCGGCTCGTCACGACCATCGATGAACGGAAGCTCGAGGAGTGGGAGGCCGGACCGCTCGTTGCACAGCCCCTGGCACTGCTCTGCCGAGTGATGGATCGAGCGCAGGAAAGCGGCTCCAGCGACCGGAAGGCACTCTATCTCCGCATCTGTCGGCTCGACGCTTTGCAGGCCATGGCGCTGCAGGGCATCGGCGGCTGAGACACCCTTCGTCTGAGATCACGTGGCGCGCACCGAGATCGAACGGATCGTCCAGCCGTCGTTGCTGGATCGGCTCACGGACGACGAGCCAAAGGTCGGCGCCGACCGCTCGGTGACGCGTGAAGAGTCCGAGCGCGCCTTTCGCGCTTCGGTCGAGCGCGACGTAGAGGCATTGCTCAATACCCGACGTACGATCGTGACGGCGCCGGAAGGGTTCACGCAGGTGCCGCGCTCGGTCTATGAGTTCGGCCTGATCGACACCACGGGGATCACGATGGGAACGAAGGCAGGGCGCGAACGGATCCTGGCCTCGCTGCGCGACGCCATTGAGCGCTTCGAGCCGCGCCTGGCGGAGACGAGAATCCGACTCGTTCAGGAAGACCAGACAGGGGCGCCGCAGGTGCGCTTTGTGGTCGAAGCCATCCTGCTGATGGATCGTGACCGCGAGCGTGTGGTGTTCGACACGGTGCTCGAGGTGGCCAGCGGCGAGTATGACGTCTACACCACCGACGCATCGTCGGCAGGCTCCTGAGCGGTGCGCCGGAACAGAGGAACCTGGTGAGGGACGACCTGCTGCTCTACTACGAGCGCGAGCTCACATACCTCCGACGCCTGGGTGCGGAGTTCGCCGCGCGATATCCGAAGGTAGCGTCACGCCTCCAGCTCGAGCCGAACAAGTGCGAAGATCCGCACGTCGAGCGCCTGCTGGAGGGTTTCGCGTTTCTCGCAGCGCGAGTGCACCACCGGCTCGATGATGACCTGCCGGAGGTCTCGGAGTCGCTGCTCGACGTCCTCCATCCGCAGCATGTGCGTCCGATCCCTTCCCTGTCGCTCGTCGAACTGGAGCTCGATCCGGAGCTCGGAAAGCTCGCGGGCGGCTTTCATGTGGCGCGCGGGAGCGAACTGAACTCGCGACCGGTGAAGGGGCTGGCCTGCCGATTTCGCACGTGCTACGACACCACGCTCTGGCCAGCGTCGATCGCCGCGGCCGAGTGGACGGCGGCCGAACGCGCCGGGAGCGGGACGCGGATCGGTGAGGCGGTAGGCGCGTTTCGCGTCGAGCTACGCGCGTTCGAGGGGATGCGGCTCGGCGAGGTCGCCGTGGCGGCGGGGAACGGAGCGGCGGCGCGAGCCCAGACGTCGGCGCCCGCCGGGCTCGATGCGCTGCGCCTGCACATCGCCGGTGAGGCGAACGTAGCGGACGTCGTCTACGAACTGCTGGCGAACAACTGCGCGCGAGTGGTGATCCGGGACCCGGACCAGCCCTCGCGCTCACCGGTCGTTCTTTCTTCCGGCGCGGTTCAGCCTGTTGGATTCGGCGAACAGGAAATGTTGCTCCCATATCCGCGGCGCATGCTCGGCGGGTACGCGCTGCTGCAGGAGCTCTTCTGCTTTCCGCAGAAGTTTCTATTCGTCGACGTCGCCGGCGTTGCCGCGGCGCTTCGATCGCTCGGCGCGGGATCGCGGGCGGAGCTGTATTTCGTCATCACGCCCTTCGAGCGGACCGAGCGCCGGCAGATCGTGGAGTTCGGCGTGGGTCAGCGAACGTTCCGGCTCGGGTGCACGCCGATCGTGAACCTCTTCGAGCAATCGGGTGAACCGATCCTCCTCACGCAGCTGACCACGGAGTATCCGGTCGTGCCCGACGCGCGGCGTCGCCTGGAGATCGAGAGCTGGGCGGTCGAGTCGGTCGCCGGCATCACGCCGGGCGAGGGAGAACCGCGGTCCATCGAGCCGTTGTACGGCTTCCGGCATGGCCGCAGCGACGTCGCGGGGGTGTTCTGGCACACGGTGCGCAGAGCAAGCGGGTGGCGCACGGATCGCGGCACGGAGCTCTTCCTCTCGTTCGCCGATCTGTCGGGGCACATGCGTCCGCCTAACGCGGAAGTCGCGTCGGTGCGACTGACGTGCTTCAATGGCGACCTCCCCAGCCGCCTGCCGTTCGGCGTCGACGAACGTGGCGACTTCGAGCTGGCGCAAGGCGGGCCCGTGCGCCGGGTCCACAGCCTGGTCAAGCCGACACCGGTGGTTCAACCCCCGTTGGGCAAGCCCCTGCTCTGGCGTCTCATCTCGGCGCTTTCGCTCAATCATCTGTCGCTCATCGAGGAAGGGCGGGAGGCGCTACGGGAGTTGCTGCGCCTGCACAACGCCGGAGACTCCGCGGGGGGCGAGCGACAGATCCAGGGGCTGATGTCTGTTCGCAGCGCTCCGTCATTCGCACGCGTCGTCACGGAGCACGGACTCGCCTTCGCGCGCGGGCGCAGAGTCGAGCTGGAGTTCGACGAGGAGCAGTTTCCTGGGGGTGGGATGTTCCTGTTTGCCAGCGTGCTGGAGCGCTTCCTCGCCCTCCACGTCTCCATGAACAGTTTCACCCAGTTGTCGGTTCGCTCGCGGCAGCGCAAACGGGTCGTGCGCGAGTGGGCGCCGAGAACCGGATTCCGGACACTCCTGTGACGCCTTCGACCAGCCGGAGCGGTGCATCCGGAGACAGCGTGAAGCAGGCCCTCCGCGACGATCCCACGGCCTTCTCGTTCTATCAGGCTGTGCGTCTGTTGTCACGTCTCTACCCGGAGCGCGCGCGAGTGGGAACCTGGTCCGACCCCGCGAACGAGCTGGCGCGGTTCTCCGCGAGCACGTCCCTGGGGTTTCCGGCGAGTGAGATCCAGGCGCTGACGCTGCCCGACGCTGGGAACCCTGGTCCCGCGCATCTGCTCGTGAACTTTTTTGGCCTCACCGGCCCGCAGGCGATCCTCCCGCACCTGTACACCGAGCACGCCGGCAATCGAGCGCGCGCGCGAGACACCGCATTCCGCGACTTCCTCGACATCTTCAATCACCGCGCCATATCGCTCCTCTTCCGCGCATGGGAAAAGCACCGGGTCGCGGTCATGCACGAGTCCGGCGAAGAAGATCGGCTGTTCGCGCACTTTCTGGACCTGGCTGGATTTGGGACCGCGGGGTTTCGCGGCCGGCTGCCGATCCGCGACGAGTCCGTGGCCTTCTTCTCAGGACTCCTCGCGAACAGGGTACGCTCCGCAGACGGGCTGGCCCGCCTTGTCGGTGACTACTTCGACGTCACCGCCTCGGTCGAGCAGTTCGTCGGCGAGTGGCGGCACGTCGACCAGGGAGGGCAGTGCACTATGGGTGCGGAGGACGACGCCGGTCGCCTGGGTTTTGGCGTGCTCGGAGATGCCGTCTGGGATCCGCAGGCCCGCGTGCGGCTGCGGCTCGGCCCGCTCTCCCGAGTTCAGTTCGAGTCGTTTTGTCCGGGCGGCTCGGCATACGAGGCGTTGCGCACGTTGGCTCACGTGTATGCTGACGAACAGGTCGGCGTGGATGCACAATTGGTGCTGGCTCGCGACGAAGTTGCGCCCTGTACGCTCGATGTGCCGCGGCCAGGGGCAAAGTCGACGGGCACGCCTGCACTGGGGCGTGGCACCTGGCTGGCCAGTCGGCCGCTCACGCGCGATCCCGACGAGACGTGTTTGCGGCTCTGCTAGTGGCGAACGCGTGAGCGGGTGAGCGGGTGAACAGGTGAACGGTGAATGGGTGAATGGGTGAGTGGGTGACTGGGGTGAACGGGTAAGCGCGCGCGGCCGAAATCGACATATGTGTCACTACTTCATCTGAACTGGAGGGATCAATGTCCGTCAACCTGCGAGCGCTGATTGGCAAGCTCAACGCCGCGACGCGCGGGATAGTGGATGGGGCGGCTGGGTTGTGTTTGTCTCGGACGCATTACGACGTCGAGATCGAGCACTTCCTTGTCAAGGCGCTCGACGTCACCGACGGCGATCTCGCCCACATCCTCAAGCACTACGGCATCAACCGGTCGCGGCTTGCCGACGATCTCGCCCGAGGTCTGGATCGCCTCAAGAGCGGGAATGCGCGCACGCCGGCGCTGAGCCCTTCACTGGTGAAGATGCTCACCGAAGGATGGACCATCGGATCGGTGGACTACGCCGCGCCGCAGGCGCGAACGGGACACTGCGTGTTGGCGCTGCTGTCCAACGAAGAGTTGGCGCGCATGTCGCAGGATATCAGCAAGGAATTCGGGAAGATCCCGGCCGAAGCGCTCCGCAAGGATTTTCTTGCGATCACGGCGCCGTCGTCCGAAGCGTCCGGGGAAGCGGCGGCGATGTCCGCCGGCGGTGGCGCCGCCAGCAGCACCACAGGCGCGGGCGGCGCTGTGGCGCCGGGCACGAAGTCTACACATCTCGTGCAGTATACGGTGGACCTGACGGCACGCGCGCGCGCGGGTCAGATCGATTCCGTGCTTGGACGCGACTTCGAGATCCGCCAGCTCATCGACATCCTGACACGGCGGCGCCAGAACAATCCGATTCTGGTTGGCGAGGCGGGCGTCGGAAAGTCCGCGGTGGCAGAGGGCTTTGCCAGCCGCGTCGCCCAGGGCGACGTGCCAGAGCCGCTCAAGAAAGTCACGCTGCGGTCACTCGATCTGGGTCTGCTGCAGGCCGGCGCCGGGGTCAAGGGTGAGTTCGAGAACCGTCTCAAGGGGTTGATCGACGAGGTGAAGAATTCACCGACCCCGATCATCCTCTTCATCGACGAAGCGCATACCATGATTGGGGCAGGTGGCGCCGCCGGGCAGAACGATGCCGCCAACCTCCTCAAGCCGGCGCTGGCCCGCGGCGAACTGCGCACGATCGCCGCTACCACCTGGGCGGAGTACAAGAAATTCTTCGAGAAGGATCCGGCCCTGTCTCGACGGTTCCAGCTGGTGAAAGTCGACGAGCCCACCGAAGAGCAGTGCCTCCTGATGCTGCGTGGCGTGGTCCCCGCGCTCGAAGCGCACCATAAGGTGCGGATTACCGATGATGGGCTCGATGCCGCTGTGCGGCTGTCGCATCGCTACCTCCCCGACCGGCAGCTGCCCGACAAGGCCGTCAGCGTGCTCGATACCGCGTGCGCGCGACTGGCGCTGGGGCAGCAGGCGACTCCCGCGGTAGTGGAGAATGCGGTGCGCCGGCTCGACGACCTGGCCGTGCAATCGCGCGTCCTCGAGCGGGAGGCCGCGTTAGGCGTCGACCACGGCGAACGACTCGCGACGATCGCGGAGAGCCGTACCGAAGGTCAGGCGGATCTGGAGCGGCTCACGTCCCGCTGGGACCAGGAACGCAAGCTCGTCGAAGAGATCCGCGGCCTGCGCGGTCAGATCGAGACGGCACACGCGACACCGCCTGGCGGAAATGGCACCGAGGGAAGTGGGGAGAGTCTCGAGGCGCTTCGGGGGAAACTCGCGGAGAGCACGGCGGCGCTCGTACAGCTGCAGGGCGAAACGCCACTCGTGCGCGTCGCCGTGGACGCGTCCATCGTCGGCGAGGTGATCTCGGGCTGGACGGGGGTGCCTGTCGGAAAGATGCTCCGGGATCAGCTGTCGATGGTCCTCGAGCTCGAGCGGCATCTGGGTGCGCGAATCATCGGCCAGGACAATGGAATCGAAGCGATCAGCCGCCGGATGCGGACATCCGCGGCCAAGATCGAAGACCCCAACAAGCCGAAGGGGGTCTTCATGCTGGTCGGGCCATCCGGCGTCGGGAAAACCGAAACCGCGCTGGCCATGAGCGACCTCCTCTTCGGCGGTGAGCACAACATCATCACCATCAACATGAGCGAGTTCCAGGAGGCGCATACGGTCTCGACGCTCAAGGGTTCGCCGCCGGGTTATGTGGGATACGGCGAAGGTGGAGTGCTCACCGAGGCGGTGCGCCGGCGCCCGTATTCCGTGGTGCTGCTCGACGAGGTGGAAAAAGCGCATCCGGACGTGCTCGAGTTGTTTTTCCAGGTCTTCGACAAGGGCGTGATGGAGGACGGC
>JBQTIW010000035.1:0-106307 GCA_052387735.1 Gemmatimonadaceae bacterium | reverse complement strand
AAGCAGTGGGGTAGCGGCGCCGCGGTCGTCGAGGTCATCCCGCCTTGACGTGCCTCCGTTCACAAGCAACGGCCGAAGCAGAATGGCGCTGGATCATCCGCTACGCGGGACGACGTGACAACCCGCCTCAAGCGATCCCCGGCGCACTTGACGGGCTACCACGGCCTCTTTATCCTTCCATCCGACTATACGGATACATGACCGGTCCTGCCTTCACGCGACTCACCACCCTTGCCGACTCGACGCGGGGCAGGCTCCTGCTCGTCCTCGAACAGCACGAGCTCACGGTCAGTGAACTCTGTGTCATTCTTCAGCTTCCGCAGTCGACGACGTCCAGGCACCTGAAGGTTCTGGGCGACGATGGCTGGGTAGCGTCCCGGGCAGACGGAACGAGCCGCTACTATAGGATGGCGCTCACCGATGGCGATCTGGCGGCCCGCCTTTGGGCCGTGGTTCGAGAGGACGTCGAGCGTACGTCGGCGGCGGAACAGGACAAGGCGCGCGTCGCGAGCGTCCTCGCCGATCGACGTAGCCGCTCACGCCAGTACTTCTCGTCGGTCGCCGGACAGTGGGACGAGGTTCGCCGCGAGCTCTTTGGGACACAGGTGGATCTTCACCTCGCGCTGTCGCTCCTCGAACCCGAGAGCGCCGTTGGCGATTTTGGCTGTGGCGCCGGCCATCTGGCCGCCCTGCTCGCGCCGCATGTGGCGCGCGTCGTCGCCGTCGATCGCTCGGCGGAAATGCTGGCCACGGCTCGGGAGCGCCTCGCGCAATTCCCTAACGTTGATGTGCGTATGTCCGATCTGGAGCGCCTCCCGCTCGAATCGGAGTCGCTCGATGTGGCGATCTTTTCCCTCGTCCTCCACTACGTGGCCGAGCCCGGCAGTGCACTCGCCGAGGCATATCGCGTACTCAAGCCCAGCGGGCGCGTTATCGTGATAGACATGGTGCCACACGATCGCGACGAGTTGCGCCATGCCATGGGTCACGCCTGGACGGGGTTTTCGCAACAGCAGATGCGAGCCTGGTTAGGCGAGGCGGGCTTTTCGGGGGCACGCGTGAAAACGCTGCCGGCGGATCCGGAGGCGCGAGGGCCGGGGTTGTTCCTCGCGGTAGGCGGTAGGCGGTAGGCGATAAGGGCGAGGGGCTAGACGCTGTGCAGTTCATTCAGCTCCAGCCCAGCAGCCTGCATCCAGCAACTAGAGTGGCAATCAGCAACCAGCAAACCCGCATCCCAACATGACGACGACCCTCGTACCAAATGCAGGCACCGACTCTTCGATCGACCGCCCAGCCTTCAAGGTAAAGGACCTCTCGCTCGCCGACTGGGGGCGAAAGGAGATCCGCCTCGCCGAGGTCGAAATGCCGGGACTCATGGCGCTACGTGCTGAGTTCAGAGGCAAACAGCCCCTTGCTGGCGCTCGGATCATGGGATCGCTCCACATGACCATCCAGACCGCAGTGCTCATCGAGACGCTCGTGGCCCTCGGCGCTGATGTGCGGTGGGTGTCGTGCAACATCTTCTCAACGCAAGATCATGCCGCGGCAGCAGCCGTGGTCGGGCCCAATGGCACGACAGAAGACCCACAGGGTGTGCCGGTGTACGCGTGGAAGGGAGAAACGCTCGACGAGTACTGGTGGTGCACGGAGCAGGCGCTGATGTGGCCCGATGGAGGGGGGCCCAACATGCTGCTGGATGACGGTGGCGATGCGACATTGCTCGTCCACAAAGGCGTCGAGTTCGAGAGAGTGGGAACGGTGCCTGCATTCAATCCTACGACGGACGCGGAGGAGTGGGGCGTCATTCTTCGCCTGCTTCGTGAGCAGTTGCACCAGACTCCCGACCGCTGGACGAAGATCGCCGCCAGCATCAAGGGCGTGACCGAAGAGACAACCACTGGCGTTCACCGCCTTTACGAGATGATGAAAGCGGGGACGCTCCTCTTCCCGGCCATCAACGTCAACGATTCAGTCACCAAGTCGAAGTTCGACAACCTCTACGGGTGCAGGCATTCCCTCACTGACGGTATCCTGCGCGCGAGTGACGTGATGCTCGCCGGCAAGGTGGCGGTGATCTGCGGCTACGGAGATGTTGGCAAGGGGTGTGCACAGGCACTGCGTGGCCAGGGAGCCCGGGTCATCATCACGGAGATCGATCCCATCTGCGCGCTGCAGGCGGCAATGGAAGGCTACCAGGTCACGACGCTCGACGATGTGCTGGAGACGGCCGATATCTTCGTCACCGCGACGGGGAACATGAAGATCATCACCGTCGACCACATGCGCCGCATGAAGGACAAGGCGATCGTGGGCAATATCGGCCACTTCGACAACGAGATCGACATGGCCGGCCTCAAATCCCAGGGAGTCAAGCGCATCAACATCAAGCCGCAGTTCGACGAGTACGTGTTTCCCGATGGTCACTCCGTGCTCATTCTCGCCGAAGGGCGGCTGCTCAACCTCGGGTGCGCCACGGGACATCCGAGCTTCGTGATGTCATCGTCGTTCAGCAATCAGGTCATCGCGCAGATAGAGTTGTTCGGCAACTCGTCGAACTACGAGAAGAAAGTGTACACCCTTCCCAAGCACCTCGACGAAAAGGTCGCACGCCTTCACCTCGACAAACTCGGAGTCAAACTGACGACGTTGTCGCCGGAGCAGGCTGCGTACATCGGGGTGCCGTTAGATGGGCCGTTCAAGCCGGAGCACTACCGGTACTAGAGGGGAGACGCCACCCGCCCTTTCCATCAGCGCGAAACGACTGGGATCCCCACCAGCGGGGGCCTCAGGTCTGCGGTGCGTGTTGGAGGCAGGAGCCAGATGTCTCGCGTCTGAGAAACGAGAAGGAGCGCATCTTGCGATGCGCTCCTTCCCATTTTCCGGCCGATTCCTGCTGACTTACTTGGCGGGAGCGGCTACCGTCGCCTCAGCGGGTTCGGTCTTCGCGGGCTGCGGCTTCTCACGGCGCCAGGGCGGCGTGGACGGCGCGGCGCGCTTCACGAGCATGGCCTCGTACCAGGCGACGATCTTGGGCCGAATATTGCTGGGCGTGTCGCCCGGCTCAGCGCGGAAGGGTGCGTATCGCTGGCGGTCAGCTGCTGAGGAAACGCTGAACCACCACCAGGAATCCGGATGATCTTTGGCGGGACCTTCGAGGCAGCAGGAATACGTGCGACCTCCTTCCTCGAACTCAAAGACCGACGACACTTTCGGAGGAGCCACAATACGTCCTTGAAGGCAGTGAGTAAAAATAGTCGAGCTGAAGCCTCAGATGTTGAGTTGGACGGGGTTTTTTTCCGCCGTGATGTCGGTGACACCGGGGTACAGCCAGCTATCCAGTTGCTAATAAAGGAGTTATGGCGCTTGCGGCGCGCCACCCCCTGATGTTGGCGATGGCGTTCTGACTGCGCCGTTCTCCCAGTCCGTCGACCGGAAGGACAAGGGCATCGAGCTCCCGGAGGCGTCTTACAAAACGATTGTGGAGCTCGCTCCGTTCACCAGGCCGGTCGCGGACTCCATCCGGGGCCCATGGGAGGTCGATGGCGGTGAGGAGGTAGAGATCCGCCTTGCGCAGACGGGCTTCCTCCCTGATCCAGGGAGCGCAGGAGCCGTAGTAGAACTCGCTGTACACCGTGGTACTCACCAGGTCCGTGTCGAGAACGAGGGGGCCTCGGCCCCCGCCTAACGTGGCGTCCTCCCGGGCGATGTGGCCGCGCGCGATGTGTTCGACATCCTCCAATGTCAGCACAGCACCGCGCGTCTCGGCATACTCCCGCGACCACTCGGGCAGCCAGTCGGTCCGCAGGAAACGGGCGAGCTCCCGGGCCAGCGTGGTTTTGCCGGTGCACTCGGAACCCGTTACGACGATGCGGTGCACGGTACGCCGTCAGCGGGAGCGTTGCGCGAGAGTCCGTTTGCGTTCGGCAGTGTAATGCCACCAGGGTCGTGCCGGCGCGCCTTCCATGTAGCGCACTACGCTGATCAGCACGTCACACATGCAGGGATCTTGTCGTGCGCCGAGGACGCGGTTCATCCTCTCGTAGAGGCGGTAGGGGTCCTGCCCGACGAGCTGCGATGGTGATGTGAGGTGGATGGCGCGCAGGTCGGCGGCGGTGGCCTTGCCGACGTTGGGGAGGTCTTCGAGGTGCGACACTGCGCGTGCTCTCTTGGGCGGCATCGGTGCGATTCCGGAGACTGTCAGGCACCTTGTTCGACGGGGCGCGGGGCGACGGAGACGGTGAGACTGCGCTTCCATTCCCGCCAGCCGAGGACGGCGAGCACAAGGAAGATGGCGTAAAGCGCTGCGGTCGCGTACAGGCCGCGAGAGATGAACGTGGGTACGTAGACGATATCCAGCACGATCCAGAGCACCCAATTCTCCAGGATCTTGCGTGTCATCATCCACTGCGCGCAGAGCGACGTGGTGGTGAGGAGCGAGTCGAGCCACGGGATGGCGGCGTCGGTAGACCTCGACAGAATCGAGCCTAACGTGAGCCACGCCGCGAGATTGAGTCCTGCGAGGATCAGCCAGAGTCGTGTCGTGGCCCGTGACACGCGCAGCACGCTCCGGTTCTCACCGCCGAATTTCCATTCGTACCATCCGTAGAGCGAGAGCGTGAAGTACACCACCTGCAGCCCCATGTCGGCGTAGAGCCGCGCTTCGAAGAACACGATCGTGTACAGTCCCACGTTCACCAGTGCGGTCGGCCAGCTGAGGATGTTCTCTCGGGCGCTCAGGTAGACGGAGATGACGCCAAAGGAAGCCGCGAGGAGCTCGAGGGGGGACACGTTTCTTGAGCGGAGGGCGGAGAGCGGAGAGCAAAAAGCACGGTGCGAGCGCCTTGTAGGCAGAGGGTACCCGCGCCTGCTTGGAACCTATCCGCCGGCGCTTGTGCCTCCTATCCGCTCCCGCTGCCGTCTACCGCGCCGTCACCCGCAGAATCCGATCATCCTGCCCCTGCGCCGACCCACGACCGTCGCGGTTGCTGGTGCCGAGGTAGACGCTACCGTCAGGTGCCACCATGACATCGCGGAGGCGGCCGTATTGGCCGTCGAAGATCTTCTCCTGGCCCGTGACGCTACGGCCGTCGGTGGACAGCGGCATGCGGTAGAGCGTTGCGTCCTTGAGGGTGGTGAACAGGAGGCTGCCTCGCCATTGCGGTATCAGTGTGCCGCCGTAGTAGTCGAGCCCAGCCGGGGCGATGGTGGGGCTCCAGTTGGCGAGCGGTTCCACCACATTGTTGGCCTGGCAGAAGGCGTTCTCGTTAGGTCCCGCGTCGCCATCACACTTCCCGCGGACGGTGGGCCAGCCATAGTTGCGTCCCATCTCGATGCGATTCAGCTCGTCGTTGTCGCCCGGGCCGTGCTCGGTTGAGTAGAGCGCCCCGCCGGGATGGAACACCAGGCCTTGCGGGTTTCGATGCCCGTAGGAATAGACCGCATTGCCGAACGGGTTACCGGGCGCAGGGCCGCCGGTAAGCGTGAGCCGGAGGATCTTTCCGGAAGGGGAGTTGCGATCCTGCGGCAATCCCGTGTTTGCGGCATCGCCCATGCTGACGTAGAGAAACCGGTCCGGGCCGACCGCGATCCGGGAGCCGTTGTGGATCGAGCTGGCGGGCATGTTGTCGATGATGACTTCCGGGTTCCCCAGCGTCGCGCCATTCACCCGCATCCGCACCACCCGATTGCGCGCGGATCCTCCCGCGCTATAGGTGTGCGCGACGTAGATCCAGGGCTCTCCGGTGGTGTAGTCCGGATGGAAGGCGAGGCCCATGAGCCCCCCTTCGCCGATCTCATTCGTCGCCGCCACGGTGCCCAGGCGCGTCACGGCTCCGGTGGATGGATTCACACGAGAGATCGCCCCCGGCCGCTCGGTCACCCAGATCGCGTTATCGGGTCCCCATGCGAGCTCCCAGATCGTGTCAAAACCCCCTGCGAGGGTCGACACCGTAAGCTGAACCTGGTCTGTTCCCGGTTCGGGGCCCGGATTGGAGATGTCGTTCGACGGGCCGCAGCTTCCGCCGATGAGCGCGAGCATCAGGGCGGCAACCGCGGGTCGATGCACGAACGGGGGAAGCTTCGTCGCCATGATTGGGATCAAAGGCCGGTGAATTGTCATACAACTCTCCTGATATAGCTTGGCGCGCGGTGATGCTCCACACCTTCCTGACGTCCTCCATCCTTCGTTACCTCAAGATCCGCGCGTTGTTTCCAGTAAGGCGCGTGCCGGGGTTGTCGAGGGCAGTGTGCGCGCCCCTCGGGCTCGGCATGCTCGCGGCGTGCGCACTCAATCGAGTCCCCCCGCCACCATCTCCGGCCGATTCCACGTGGGCGCGCACGCAACTCAACGAGGCGCTCACCCAATACTGGCGAACCGTTCTCCCGCATCGTCCTGATCTGTCGGCTGCACTGGGACGGCGGGTCGACCCGATGCCGTCGCCAGTGACGACATTGGCTGACAACAGCGCGCAGCAGCTCGCCCGGCGGATGAGCGACGAGCTCGAGACCATCAACGCCGGCGCGCTCTCGCCGCGGGACTACGCCACCCTACAAACGCTGAGTTGGGTCCTCGAGACCAGCGCCGAAGCGGCCACCTACAGCCTGCTCGACTTTTCGCTTCTGTCACCGGCGCACACGCCTTTGCGCCACGCCATTCGCGTGCTGAACGACCATCCGTTCGCGAGTTCCGGGGATCTCGATCGGTACCTGTTTCTGCTTGACGGACTCTCATTCTGGCTGCTGGATGCGCGAACCGCACTGGAACAGCGCGGCCGGCAATCGTCGTTCGCATCGGGAGATGCGGTGAGGAGCTTCAGCACGTTCCTGAGAGAGATGCGAACGCTCGGTGCCGAAGGCATGTGGCGCGTAGCCGACGGGCGCCTAACGAGCCTCGATACGGCGCTGGTGCGCGACTTCCGCAACCAGGAGCACGAATCCATCATCCTTCGTGTACAACCCGGGATCGACACGCTGCTCGCGTTCCTCGATGGGTACGCCAACCGCGCGACGCAACGCCCGGGACTCTGGCAGTCCCCCGGCGGCAAGGAATACTACCGCCACCTGCTGCGCCGAAATCTGGGATTGGAAATCGAACCCGAAGAGGCGCACCGCGTGGGCCTGTCCGAGATGCGTCGCATCGACTCGCTGCTCAGCGGTGTGCGGCGGCGGATTCTGCGAACGGGGAATGCGCCGGCTTTCCACGATTCGCTGCGTCGCTCCGCGCGATTCGCCCCCATCACCGTGGACTCGGCGCTCGCACGTGCGCGGGCCATGTTCGCCCTCATCCAGGACACGTTGGCGAATCGCATTGCAAAGCTCCCTGACTCCGGGCCGGAGATCCGCGTCGCTTCGCGACTCGAGTCACTGCTCGCCCCGGAGGCGTATGTGCGCGCCCCGGAGCTGGTGAATTCGGCAGCGCTCCTGGCCCTCACGCCCTACTGGAGCTCGCGCGACGGGGTATTCGAGGGTCGCAGTCTCGCATTTCGCTGGAACTGGCCGGGTGCGGTGCTGGCCGCTTCCATCAGTTACGCCGGGGACAGTCTCTCACCGCTCGTATTGTTGCATCCCTCGGTGACGACGCAGACCGGCTGGTCGGAGTACGCCGCGTCCCTTGCCGGTGAGCTGGGGTTGTACGCGGACCCATGGGACGCGTACGGGCGACTGATGCACGAAGGATGGAACGCCGCGCTACTCGCGGTTGACACGGGACTTCACTACTACGGGTGGTCCCGACAGCAAGCGCTGGCTGTTCTGCGACCCTACACGCTGGCGTCCGACGCGGCTCTTGACTCCGCGTTCGTGGCACTGGTGGTGCAGGCGCCGGGAACGGCTGGCGGTGCAACGATCGGCGCACGCGAGTACGCGGCGATGCGGACCTGGATGCAGCGCCTGCTCGGCGACGCCTTCGACGTGAAGGCCTGGCACGCTGAGGTGCTTTCGCTGGGGCCGGTGCCGCTTCCGGTGCTCGCAGCACATCTCGAATGGTGGGGATGGAGTGAAAGGCGGAAGGCTCTCGAGAAGACGAAGCCGGCGCCAAGCGGGCGGTAGGCGGTGGCTGGCCGGATCGCCGCACACGGCGATAGCAGTCTCTCTCCGGCCGCTATCGTCACCCGCTATGTCCCCACCATTGCCATTACCCTTTCGTAGTCGCTGTGCACTCCCAGGATGACCAGGTCCCCCGGCCCGGCCTCGTGCAGCGCGGCTCGCGAGGCTTGCAGTTCGTCGGGAGCACATCGAATCGCCGTGTCGGGCGCGCCGGCCTCGGTCAGGGCTGTGGCGAGGAGCGTCGTCGTTTCGCCTAACGGACGTCCCCGGAGATATGCCGGCATTTCCTTGAGGATGATCACGTCTGGACGGCCGGCCCAGACGGCCCGGGCCAGCTCGCGCAGCGAGTCGTCGTCGCGATCACCGGCCTGTCCAAGGGTGACAATGGTCCTCGCCCCGCGCCAATGGCGAACGGCCTCATACAAGGCACGCCACCCGTCGGCGTTGTGCACAAAGTCGAGGATCACCGTGGCGTGGTGATGCTCGCGGACGTGCAACCGCCCGGGGTTGTCTGTCGCCGACGCGCCAAAGCTGCGCAGCGAGGCGCGAATGACATCGAGCGGGACTTCCAGCGCATAAGCGGCGGCCGCAGCGGCCAGCGCGTTGGCGATGTTGTACCGCGCAGCGCCATCCAACGTCATCGGGATTTCAGCCGCGGGCAACAGGACGGTTTCGACGCGCTCCCGGAGCAGGGTAAGGGCTCCGCCGGACAGGACGAGCCCGGTCCCCCCCGATTGCAGGTGAGCGCGCACAACGGAGTTTTCCGAGTCGAGCGAGAACCAGATCCGCGCCGCCGCCTGCGACGGGGCCAGCGCGACCAGGGTAGGGTCATCGGCATTGAGCACGAGGTGACCGTTGGGCCGGAGCACGCGGGCCACAACGAGCTTGGCATGACCTAACGCGGACTCGGTGCTGATCCCGTACTCCCCCAGGTGATCGGCGGCGACGCGGGTGACGACGGCGACGTCCGCGCGGGTCATGGCCAGGCCACGGCGCAAGATTCCGCCGCGTGCGGTCTCGAGCACGGCAGCGTCAACGCGCGCATCATGCAGGACGCGCCTGGCGCCAGCCGGACCGGAATAGTCACCCGAAGCTACCAACGCGCTACCCACGTACACGCCGTCGGTGCAGGTGTATCCCACCATTTGGCCTGTGCCGCGCAGCATCGCCGCCAGGAGGCGCGCAGTGGTCGTCTTGCCGTTGGAGCCGGTGACCAGTGCGATGGGAACGTCGTGGATCGCGCTCCAGGTGACCGCCTCCGTGGCGGGGATCCCGCGAATCGGCCAGATCCGCACGCCGTTGCCGCTGCCGACGGCCACCAATTCGTCATCGAATGACAGCACGAGGGTCCGCGCCGCGGCCTCGCGCGCGAGGCCGACCAGCGCGTCGTTCCGCTCGTGCTGCACGTGAACGCGAAGGCGAGCGATAAGATCGTCCCAGGCAACCTCCGTCGCGCGGTCGCCCGTCTGCCGTCCCCCGTCTCCCGTCTCGACGATGCCCCACGCCTGCTCGGTAACTTCCGTCGCTGCGAACAGCCCATCCAGGGGCGCCGACACGAACAATCCCGCTCCTCCCGGCCACCGCCTAACGACAATCTCCTCCCCTGACCACGCGAGGGCGTCGAGCAGCCGGCGAGCCATCGCTGCCCAGGCATCGATCCGGTCAGGGCAGTCTGGTCCGATCATGACTTCGAGGACGGCGCCCGGACGAGGGGAATAGAGATTCGGTCCGGGGAGCCGCCGGGAGTCGACGATGGAAGGGGACGGGTGCGTCAGTCGTCCGTCTCCCGGGCCAACCGCACACCGCGTTCATCACGTACGAGCGCGGCCTCGTCGCTGAGGGCTGCGAACGCCCCAGGATCCGACTCATCCGCCGATACCTGGACGCGTTGGGAGCTCGGCGCGGTCGGACTCGCCGGCTCGGCGGTGCTTTCCTCGGACTTGAAGTGCACCACCTGCTTCCAGCCGCGCACCAGGGCATCGGCAAACAACAGCAGCAGGTCGCCGCGCTGCGCCATGGACAGGCCTGCGTGCATGGCCTCTTGCTCGTCAGGGATCACCTGGATACGTCCTGCCGGCGTGCCCATCGCGACCATCGCGTCGCGGATCATGTTCGGCACTTCATCTGCCGCTCGCCCTCGCAGGTCGTCATCGCGGCGGCAGATGTAGTGATCGAACCCGGCACGTGCGGCGGCCTGGCCGATCTCGCGCAGGTCCTCATCACGCCGGTCACCCGGGCCCGCAACGACACAGATGCGGCGGCCCTTGCACTCCAGCCTTGCCACGAGCTGGCAGACGGCGTCCACGGCGGCGGCATTGTGTCCGTAATCCATGATGACCTTGAAGGGATGCTCGTCGAACACATTCAGGCGACCCGGAGCCTGATAGAAGGTGCTGTGGAACGTGCGCAGCCCGTTGCGGATGTCCTCCAGCTTCACGCCCATGCTGTACGCCATCGCCGCGGCGAACATCGCGTTCTGCACGTTGAAGCCCGCCTTGCCCTCCATGGTCGCCGGCACGAGGTGCGTCCAGAGGAGGGGGATGTGGGCACCCTTGTCGTATATCGTGATCATCTGCCCGTTGATCCCGGCCTCTAGCGCGATGGCTCTGCCGCTCGCGCGGATGTGCTCGCGCACCAGCTGGTGCTCGGGGTTCATGGTCACGTAACAGACGTTCCTCGCGTCGGTGTACGCGGCCATTCTGAGGCAGCGCTGGTCATCGGCGTTGAGCACGGCCGTGTCCCGCGCGACTTCCACGATGATCCGCTTCACTTCGGCCAGTTCATCCAGGGGATTCACGCCCCGCAAGCCGAGATGGTCCGACTGCACGTTGAGGACCGCACCGACGTCGACGCGCCTAACGCCAAGCCCCGCCCGCAACATCCCACCGCGGGCCACTTCGAGCACGGCAACGTCCACCGAGGGATCCGCCATCACCATGCGTGCCGCGACGGGTCCGGTCATGTCCCCCGCCACCGTTCGTTGGCCGTTGATGTACACACCATCGGTGCTGGTAAGACCCACGATCTTGCCGCACATCTTGTGGATGTGTGCCAGCATCCGCGCGGTCGTCGTTTTGCCGTTCGTGCCGGTGACGGCAGCGACAGGAATCCAGCTCGGGCTTCCCGGCGGGAACAGCATGTCAATCGTCCTACCGGCCACATCGCGCGGCTTGCCGTCACTGGGCGCCATGTGCATGCGGTAGCCTGGAGCCGCGTTCACTTCGCAGATGGCACCGCCCATGTCCTTGTAGGATTGGGTGATGTCATTCGTGAGAAAATCGACGCCGCCGACGTCGAGTCCGATGGCCTTGATCGCACGCACCGCCATCTCGACGTTGTCAGGGTGTACCACGTCGGTCACGTCTGAGGCGGTGCCGCCGGTGGAGAGGTTGGCCGTCAGCCGGAGATACACCTTCTCCCCCGGGAGCGGCACCGTCTCCCTCGTGTAGTTCCTCCCCTCCAGGAGGCGCGCCGCCTCGTGGTCCAGCTCGATGCGGGTCAAGACCTTCTCGTGCCCGATGCCGCGGCGCGGGTCCAGGTTTACGTCGGCGACGAGCTGTTCAATGGTATGCACGCCGTCGCCGACCACGTGCCCCGGTTCGCGGCGCGACGCGGCTACGAGCTCCCCGTTGATCACCAGCATCCGGTGGTCATCACCGGCAATGAAGCTCTCCACGAGGACCGAACGTGAGTGTTCCTTCGCCTTCTCAAAGGCCACACGCACCTGGTCGTCATGCATCAGGCGGATGGAGACGCCACGTCCATGATTGGCATTGTACGGCTTGACCACGACCGGGAAGCCGATGCGATTGGCGGCCTGCACCGCGCCTTCCACGGTCTGGACCAGCCGCTGCTGAGGCACCGGCAGACCTAACGAGCCGAGTATTCTGTTGGTCTCCTCCTTGTCCGACGCCAGTTCGACCGCGATGTGCGGGGTGCTGCTGGTGACGGTGGCCTGGATGCGCTTCTGGTGCCGGCCGTAGCCCAGCTGGATGAGGGAGAACTGGTTGAGGCGGATCCACGGGATGTCGCGACGCTGTGCTTCGCGCACGAGGGACGCGGTCGACGGACCTAACGCACGCCGCTGGGCGTAGCGGATGAACTCGTCGCGGGCGGTGTCCCAATCCCAGCCGGGAGGTTGTTCCGCGGGCCGCAGCTCCGGCGGCAGCAGGGAGTGGAGCAGCGACAACGCAAGGTCCGCCGCCTCGTTGCCCACTTCGGCCTGCTCGTACTCGAAGACCACGTCATAGATGCCCGGCCGACCATCGATTCCACGGGTTTTGCCGAACGTGACGTCTTCACCCGCGACGTTCTGCAGTTCGATGGCGCAATGCTCGAGCACATGTCCGAGCCACGTGCCCTCTTCGTCGCGCATGCGACGAATGAAGCCGCCGGGTACCCCGTACGAACAGCCGTGGTCTTCGAGTCCGGGAAGCCGCTGGATGAGCGAATCCACGAACCCGGTCCCGAGCTTCATGGTTGGCCACTGCTCGAGTTTCCCCAGGTCGAGCTCGAGCCTGATGACCGGGAAGTGAGCGTAGAGGGAAGGTCCGACGAAGACGCGACGGTCGAGGATCAGCATTGCGGGCGCGCGGGACACGGGACGAGTGGACGGCCACGTTCTTCCGCCATCGCCGATTCTACGCATCCGGACAGAAGAGGGCGAGGATCGACGGGACGTGTCTTCGAACCATCCCGCGTGTCCACTCGTCTACTCGTCCAGTCGTCCACTCGTCTCCCGCCGCGGCGCCATCGCTTCGCGTGAGTGGAGATTGTACGACGCCCCGTGTGTGAGGACGTGCAGCTTCACTCCGATCAGCGAGACCGGCTGTCCGCGGTCCGTGTGGTCCGCAGCGGAGAACTCGACGCCGGATGGGTCGACACAGGTGATGCCCCCCGATCCATGGATGTCGATGATGTCATCCGGACCGATGAACGCGGCTGTGTCTTCATCCAGGCCGACACCTACCGCGAATGGGTTGAGTGACAGGGCCATGAGCAGGCGTCCCAGCCGATCGCGTTGGCGAAAGTGCTGATCGATCATCACGCGATTGGTGAGGCCGAGCCCGGGCGCTAGCGTCACCATACCCACCCTGGGGGTGGGACCCTCTTCGCCGAAGGCGATCATGTGCTCGGACAGGAACGCCGCGCCGGCAGACGTGCCTGCCACGTGCATGCCCGCGGCGTTGCGGCGGCGGAGCAGCTTGGCCACTGCCGTGCCGCCTAACGTGGTGGAGAGCTTGAGCTGATTCCCGCCAGTCAAGAACACGCCATCAGCGCGCTCGAGTGTGGCCAGGATCGTCGTGTCCTCGCAGTCTGCCCGGGAGTCGATGGCCAACGTTCTGGCGCTCTTTGCTCCGAGAGAGCGGAACAGCGCCTCATACTCCGCACCGGTGGTTGGATCCGTTGAGGCCGTTGGGACGATTGCGACGTGGGACCTGTGCCCTCCGCAGAGTGCGATGAAGCGCTTGAGAATGTCGGAGTCGCCAATGCGCCCTCCGATCGGAACGATGAAACCGCGTGTTGCGTCGTGGGGGACGCGAGCAGGCATACGAACGGATAATCGGGTAATCGGGTAAATGGGTGAGCGCGGGCAACTTATGGACTGCCAAAACTCGCAGGAAGCCTCACCAGCACCCGATTACCCGTCCACCCGTTTGCACGTTGCCTCTATCTGTTGCTCCTCGCCCGGCATCTCCGTCTTTCTCGCGGAGGCCTGCTGGCCGAAAGGAGCACCATCTGACTGACAGTACAAATCGTCCGCCCGCGCCACCGCAGCGGGAACGTTCCCGAGACAAGCACACGCCACACCACCTTGCCGCGATGACGACGGGTGGGCGCTACCGCGTTTGTCTGATGGTTGGCACGCGTGCCGAGGCCATCAAGCTGGCTCCGGTCATCCGCGAGCTCGAGCGCCACCGGCGAACCGTGGAGTCGATCGTCGTCACTACGGCGCAGCACCGCGAGATGCTCTCCCAGGCGCTCGAAGCCTTCGGCATCATTCCGCACGTCGATCTTGGGCTCCTCACCACACGGAGCCAGCTGGCCGATTTCACCTCGCGTGCGCTGCTCGCCATGACGAGTTGCTTCAGCGAGATGCGTCCGGACATCGTCGTGGTGCAAGGCGACAACTCGACCGTGCTCGCCGCCTCACTGGCCGCGCACTACCTGGGAATCCCTGTGGCGCACGTGGAGGCGGGACTGCGAACAGCGAATCTGCGCAACCCATTTCCCGAGGAGCTCAATCGACGCATGGCGGCGGTGGTGGCCGATCTGCATTTCGCGACCACCAGCCACGCACGCGACAACCTGCTGCGCGAGGGGGTGGCGGACTCTCACATCGTCGTGTGTGGCAACACCGTTGTCGACGCCATTCGCCTCACGCCACGAAGGGCGGTGTTCGATGAGCCACGACTGAACCTGCTGCCCTGGGGGAAGCGACGTGTCATCACAGTGACGATGCACCGGCGCGAAAGCCTGGGAGAACCACTCGCCAACGTCTGCGGCGCGATTGCGGAGCTGGCGACGATCCACGGCGACCTGCATGTGGTGTTCCCCGTGCATTTGAACCCGCGCGTGCGCGAGGTGGTGATGGATGAGCTTGATGGCATACCGCGCGTGGAGCTCGTCGAGCCACTCGTATACGGCGACATGTTGGAGTTACTGCGCCGCTCGGAGTTTGCCATGACCGACGCCGGCACAGTGCAGGAGGAATGCGCCTCGCTCGGTCGCCCCGTCCTCATCCTGCGGCGGCAGACGGATCGCCCCGAAGTGGTGGCGTCGGGCTTCGGAAAGCTCGTAGGCACGGAGACACTGCTGGTGACCGACGCCGCCACGCGGCTGCTGGATGATGCGCAGGCACTCGCGCGGATGAGCGAGGGCGACCAGCCGTACGGTGACGGACTTGCATCGGTGCGCATCGTCCAGACGCTGATGAGCCGCGCGCCGCGATACGCGGGAGGAGCGCCGGTCGCCGAGGGGCCCGCCGTCCTTCCCCCGCGTCGCGCCGTGGAGCCGTGAGCATCTCGGCGTTAGGTCGCTTTGCCGGGGCCCGTCGGGTCCCCACGCCATCCCCGAGTCCCAAAAGCGATGCGGCACCAGGATCCCCGGAGATCCTGGCGCCGCATCGGTGCAGAAGCGAACACGAATCATTCGCCGGCACAAAAAGTAAGAGGCTCCGACGATTTGCGAAAGTAGAAAGTTGCGATTACCGACGAATTCATCCCCGGCGGCTCGGGGGCGCAGCGCCAACTTTTCCGCGTTATGTGGAGCCCAGCAACTGGTCGGCGATCCGATCGGCGAGGTCCCACGGTGCGGAATCGCTACGATTTGTCAGCACCACGATCGTCAGGCGGCGCTCGGGAAATCGATAGATGATGTTCGTGAATCCGCGCGTTTCGCCATGATGACGCAGGCGCCGAGTACCGGCAAACGTCTCGATGAACCAACCATAGCCGTACTCCGTGGCCCGTCCGTCGTTGAGCACGAACGGCGTGGTCATCTCCTTCCACAGCGTATCGGGCAATAGCGCTCCGCGCTGGAGTGCCGCGTCCCACCGTGACAAGTCGGCAATGGACGAGTAGATGCCACCGTCTCCGAGCACCGCGCTGGTGTTGCTCTGATCCGTGCGCCGCACCGAGTCTCCGATGACCCGATGCCCGTACGCTCGATTGGCGACGATGGTGCGGCCCTGTTCGTGCGCGACGGTGCTCGTCATCCCCACGGGCGCGAAGATTCGCGTCGCGAGAAAGTCGGCATAACGCATACCCGACACGCGCTCCACGATGAGCGCCAGCAGGGCGTACCCGGTGTTCGAGTAGCGCCACTGCGACCCGGGGCTGAAATACAGGCTGTCGGAGTGCGTCGCCACGAGGGTGAGCGCGTCGAGATCCTTCACCTGCCGGGTCTGTGTGTCGGGAACGAAGTCTTCGTAGTCCCATAGACCCGACGTGTGCGTGAGGAGATGCCGAATGCTCACCTCCTTCGCAAAGGCTGGGAGTACCTCGAGGTACTTCGACGCGGCGTCTGAGGTCGCCAACCTTCCCTCCGCGGCCAGCAGCATCACCGCCGTCGCCGTGAACTGCTTGGAAACCGATGCCAGGCGAAAGTTCGTTTCCGGTGTGACACGCCTCGACGAATCGACGTCGGCCAGCCCATATGACGCGCGAACGATCACGGAATCATCGTGCGCCACGAGCACGCTCGCGCCCGGCATTCCGGGCTTGTCGAATGCAGCAAAGAGGGAATCAATAGCCAGCATGGTGGACCTGGCGGTGGACGGGGCGGGCTCGCACGAGGCGATCGCCGACGCGATGGCGCCGAAGGCAACGAGCCGCAACGCGAAGCGAGTCATGGTTGAAATTGAGGGCGATTGATGATGAAATGACGACCTGCCACCTCCCAGCTGCCGACCACGCCGAAGTAGATCGCGCCGAAGGCGAGTGCCCGATGGGGCTGCTCAGGGAACAGTCCGCCTGTGGTGAACGGCTGCGCCCGAATCACGTCGGCGGTCACGCCGAAGGGTGGAATGGGCGCGATGACAGCAAAGAACACTCCGAACAGGTACGCCAGTCCCCCGACGATCCAGCAGGAGCCGAGGTACGTGGCCTGCGCGCATGGTCGCCAAACAGAACGCAGGAGCGACGCATTCGCCAGTGACTCGCCACGCAGGTTCGGCGGCACGTTCACGGACCCGATCCGGGTGTCATGACACGTGAAGCTCTCCCCGCGATGTCTTCGCACCTCCACACGGAACGGGTGCCGATCGCCGGAGCGACCGCGTCGCTCGACGGCGTCATTTGCCGGCATCTGCTCGTGCCGGGACACGTGGTCCGGGCCCTGAGCCGCTCCCGCGAACGACTGCACCGCTCGTCGCGTTAGGTGCGGAGCCGGCGGAAGGAGACCTCCTGGATCCCATCGGGGGGATCGTCGAACGTCGGCTTCGAGCACGTGGTCCGACTGATCGAAAGGTCGCTCGGCGTGACCGGTACCCGGCGACCCGTGCCGATTCCGGTGCTAGGTTCGGGCCCGCGCTGGTGCGTCACTCAACGAGGTCGCATCACGACTGATATCGATGGGCTATTAGACCGCGACCACGATGTTGCCGAGTGGCGCCGATCGGCAGGACGATTTGGGGTTACACCAATCTCCGTCGAACAGGACATCGACACACACTTCCCACGCTCGACGTAGACCACGGCTGTCCCGCAGGTGAGCAGGGCACTGGCCCCGGCAGAGGACACTTCGGGAGTCTCTCCCCCGGCGAATCGCTGGCACGCTTCCTTCCTTTACCCTCCCTGCCACCCGTCAGCTCACACGGTGGAACTCGGGAACATGGACGGAGGGTCCCATGGTGCGTCATCTGTCAGTAATGCTCGTAGCGGTCGCGGTGTTCGGATCGGAAGCCGCGGCCAAAGAACGCAACTATACGATTCGTGGAGACGGCTTCTTTGATGCCGGCAACCAGCGGTTTGGCCGCCTGGCGATGCGCGAGGCGCGCCTCACTCTTCGCGACAACGGTGACTTCGCCGTAACGCTGTTCGTGCGAAACGAGCGCTATCTGGTGAGGGGTCACTGGGATCGCCGCGGCCGCGGCTACGTCGAGCACATCGACATCGCCAATGCCTTTGGCCAGCGGGCGAGTGGGAGCGGCAGCCTTTCCTATGGATCGAATGCCGGCACTCCGGAGCGGCTCATCCTGGAGGGGCACACCGCCGATGGCAGGTTCCGTGCGGAGATCTCTGATGCGCGCAACGACGAGTGGGAAGGCTCGCGTGACGATCGTCGGGGCGACTTCGAGCTGGGACGCGGCAACCGATTGTATCGCGACATCGACGCCGTCACAGAGGGGAACGGACTCCTTCGCCTGTCCGGGATCCGCGACGGACGTCTCACCACGGTTCGTGCTCACCTCGGTACCAACCGCGACATGCGCCTCGAGTTCGAACGTCCCACGCGAGGAACGCTACGCGCCGAGATCACCAACATCCGTCACAATCGTGTCATCGCGCGTGTCACCGACGTGTTCGGGTACGGCGGATCGGGTGAGATTGTCGTGACGATGCGGGATCGTGACATAGTGGAGCGGATCAACGGCTCTGGGAGCAGCGGCAACGGGAGTTGGCAGCTGGACTTCGATGGGCGGTCTCGTGGTCGCGACAGCGATGGTTGGGACTGGGGCTCGGGACGTGATTTCGGTTTCGAGTCCGATGATCGGGGTAGCGGCTGGCTCCGGCAGGATGTCGGACCCGCGCTGTCATTCGATCGGATGCGGGTGACGCTGGACCAGAATCGGGATGCGACGATCCAGCTCGAAGGGCGCAGGCAGACGGTCCGCCTTCGGGGCCGCTGGTCGGGGTCGGGCGATCGGTTGCGAGTGGAGCTGACGCACGTGAACGAGCTCCGGGCCCGCGGACGCGTGGAGTTGACGCGGAACGCGTCGACCGTCGAGTCCATGCATGGCGACGGGCAGACCGACTCCGGACGGTTCGAGGTCCGGTTCAGCCGCTAACGCCGGTCACCCGGCCACCTGTCGAAACACGGAGAGCGCGGGCGTCGTTGGGAGTGACGTCCGCGTTCTTCATTCTCGGACGGGGCGTGACACAACCAGCCAGATGCCTGGCTCTTCACAACAATGATCGCCCACACTGCCCTACTCCTGCAGCTGGTTGCCATCACCAACACCACGGTCGTCGACCCCTCCAGCGGCCGCATCCATCCCGGACAGACCATCGTAATCCGCGGTGTACGTGTGGAACTGGTAGCAGCCGCGAATCAGGCACGTGTTCCGCAGAACGCCACGGTGATCGACGGACGTGGCAAGTTTGTCATTCCCGGACTGTGGGACATGCACGTGCATAACGACGTACCGGGCGGTGATGGGTTGTTGCCGCTGTATGTCGCTCACGGCGTCACGGGGGCTCGCGACATGGATGGTCGTCTCGCGGTCCTGCGGTCGTGGCAGCGCGAGATATCGGTCGGGTCGCGCGTCGGTCCGCGCATGGTGATTTCGGGGCCGTATGTGGTGGGAGCGCGCGTGCCGCTGCCGCATGTGTTCGCCGGCACCTCCGCGGAAGGAGCCGCCGCGGTCGACTCGCTGATCGGTCTGGGCGTGGACTTCATCAAGGTACACAACGGGCTCACGCCGTCGGCCTACTTCGCCGTCGCACGGCGCGCACGCGAGCGGGGCATTGCTTTCGCCGGGCATGTCTTCCCGCCCGTGACTCCACTCCAGGCGTCCGATTCGGGACAGCGCAGTCAGGAGCACCTCTCGGGATTTCCTAACGAGTGCTCTGTGACTGATTCGGTGCGATTCGCCTCGGCGCACCCGCTCCATCGCTTTCTGATGGGCAACTGTACCCAGGTCCCGCAGTTCCCGATCTACCAGGCCCTGGCGCACAACGGGACCTGGATTACCCCGACGCTCATCGTGCAGCGCTCGGTCGTCGAGTTTCGCACGCCAGTCGCGCTGGGTGATCGACTCAGCCAGTTCTACAATGACTCACTGATGGCGCTGCTCGCGGTCGTGATGCGAGTTCCACAGAACCCGACTGCAGCCGAGCGAGAGCTCGGCGCCGCCGTATACGAGCGCCGCATCACCATGGCAGGTGCGCTCGCCCGCGCCGGCGTGCCACTTCTCACCGGCTCCGACACGCCGGTCGCTCCGGCCCTGCCGGGCGAGGCCATTCACGAGGAGCTCGGCCTTTTGGTGCGTGGTGGCCTCACGCCGGCACAAGCACTGCGCGCTGCCACGTGGGAACCGGCGCGGTACTTGGGTGCAACTGACTCCCTGGGCACCGTGGCCGCGGGCAAGCTCGCCGATCTGGTGGTGCTCGACGCCAACCCGCTCGCCGATATCGCCAACGTACGTCGCATTCATGTCGTCATTGCGAACGGACGCGTGTTCGATCGCAGCGCGAGAGCACAGCTGATCGAGCGGGCGAAGGTGCGGTGAAGCAAGGGGGGAGCGGAGAGCAGGGAGCGGAGAGCGGAACGCAGAGTTCTGGGCCAGCTCCCACTCCCGATCGACCGTTCGCTCCCCGCTCTCCTCTCCGCTGCCCGCTGCCCGCTCCCCGCTCCCTTCTCCCTGCTCGCTGCTCCGTCTGCTCTATCGTCGCTCCGCCTTGGACAAGAATGCCTCCGCTTCCTTCATGTCCTGACTGCGTTCCTCGGCCCCAGCGCAGTTGGCGAGGAAGCGAGCGTAGTGCTGTGCACCGGCAGGCATGTTCCCCAGGGCTGCGTAGGCGCGCGCGAGACCGAGGACAGATCGCGAGCGGTTGGGTGTGCGTGAGAGGGCCTGCTCAAATGCGGCCCTCGCATCGGCCGCGCGTTCCGCGGTGAGCAGCAGTTCGCCGAGCAGCTCGTAGGGTGGTTTGATGGTTTCCGGCGGGCCGAACTCGAACGGCAGCGATGCCTCACGCGTCGCCGCGTCACGTGTTACGCTGATCGCGGCATCCATCTGCCCCGTGCTGGCCAACGTGAGGGCGTCCAGCATCTGGCCCATGATTTCAGCGCTGGCGCGTCCGGGGACATAGCCATCTCCGGCTGGTGCGCGCGCGGCGCCCACGCGAGCGGCGAGTGAACCGCGCAGACGCCGTGCCGTTGCTGCGTCGCCTCGTTTGAGTGCCGCAACACCCGCGGCAAAATCGAGCGCAACGGCCGCGGGATGAAAGGCGCCGGGACCTCCCGCTCGCTTCGCCGAATCCGCGGCGAACCGCGCCCAGGGGCTGTTCCACTCCTCCGCATCCATCAGGTAACCGGCCAGCATCGTGTTCATGTAGCCGAGCTTGTACGGCGTCGGGTCGCTCGCCGCGTCGCTCATGACCGCCGCCACGAAGGTGCGCGCGTCCTTGACCCGGCCCTTCTGCAGGTAGCCGTATGACAGCCAGTGCGTGTAATGGCCGTTCCGCCTGTTGGACGCCTCCCAGGCGGCGATGTTGGCCCGCTCCACGTCATCCCACATCCCCATCGACACGAAGATGTGCGAGGTCATGTGCTGCGCATGGGCGGCGCTGGGTGCCACGACCGAGTACGCGCGCGCGGCGCGCATCCCGAGGGGGGCGTGCACCGGATCGTCGTACGAGTGAATGAGGATGTGGAGTGCGCCAGGATGCTCGGGATTCTCCCGATACACTTCCTCGGCGATTGCTGCTGCCCGCATGTAGGTCGGGGCATCCCGACCGCGGCTCGACAAGCCCAGCAGGGACAACGCGTAGAGCGTCTGCACCTCGTGGTCGCCCGGGTAATCACGGGCGAATCGCTCCATCTCCCTGGCGTACAGCGTGTCGCGCTCCTCCTTGGCCCCATCACCATACAGGACTTCGATCGCGTCGAACCACCGCTTCTCGCGCGCGGTGGGCGCCTTCGAGCGGCGCTCCGCGACCGTCGACGCGAAACGTTGCAGGGCAGCGCGCGCCGCGGAGAGGTCCTGCTGATACCACACCGGATGTGTGTACGTCATGGCCTCGCCCCAGAACGCCATGGCATAGTTCGGGTCAAGCCGCTGCGCTTCCCGAAAGGCGCTTGCCGCCGAATCGTACTCGAAGCTGTGCAGATAGAGTACGCCGCGGATGAACAGCGGCTGCGCCTCGGCCCGGCCCGACGTCGGAAAGACAATGCGGCCGAGACGCGGCGACTGCGCGTGAAGCGGAGGAACGAGCAGCGCGAAACAGAGCGCGCTAACGGTGAACGGCAGGCGGGACATTCGGGGGCACCTCCCCCTGGAGCGCAGGACGGACTCAGCAACGCTGCTGTCCCGTGGCCATCCGGGCAAGTGGCGGCGCTGCTGACGAACTCAACCGCTAGAACACGCGGTGCGCAGAATCAACTCTCATGCACGCCAAAGTTGGTCTGTCGCGTCTCATCAACCTCGCCGTACGAACGCGCCGTGTATGCTGGGGGAACTCCGAGTCGGGAAAGCGCTACATCCGGGTCCGGCCGTCCAGCTCCGCGATCGTCTTCGTCGACGGGCGTCGCGTTCTCTGCAATCGAGCGGCGACTCGCTCCGCCTCTGCGAGTGCCCGCAGCACGTTCTCGCCGGCGACCTTGCGCAGGTCGCGCTCACTCCAGCCACGCCGCGAGAGTTCGGCAAGGAGCGCCGGGTATTTGGATACGTCCTCGAGTCCCTCGGGCAACTCGTCGACGCCGTCAAAGTCGGATCCGATCCCCACATGATCGACGCCAGCCACCTTCCGAACGTGATCGATGTGGTCTGCAACATCCTGGATCGTGGCACGGGGCGGAGGATTGGTCTGGCGCCAACCGGCGAGCGCGCGATTCACCGCCGTGGTGTCACTGCCGAACTCCGTACGGAACTGAATGCGCTTGGCGCGTGCGACGATGGCGTAGTCAGCAACCTTCTGCGAGAGGAAGCCGGGCACGAACGTCACCATGAGCACACCACCGTTCTTCGGCAGGCGGGCGATGATCGAATCCGGCACATTGCGCGGCACGTCGGTGATCGCGCGAGCGCAGGCATGCGACCAGATAACCGGCGCCTCGGACACATTCAGCGCGTCGCTCATGGTCGCTGGCGAGGTGTGCGCCAGGTCCACAAGCATGCCCAGGCGGTTCATCTCACGGACCACTTCCTCACCGAACTTCGTGAGTCCGCCGTGCTTCTGTTCACCATTGCCCGCGTCGGCCCAGTCCAGCGTGACGTTGTGCGTGAGCGTCAGGTAGCGAACTCCCATGTCATAGAACCCACGCAAGGCGCCTAACGAATTCTCGATGGCATGCCCCCCTTCCATTCCCATCACCGAACCGATTCGGCCGGATGCAAAGGCCCGCCGCATGGCGGCAGCGGTCAATGCTTCCTGAAACACGCTGGGGTACTTCCGGAACACCTGCTTCGCGATGTCGATCTGTTCCAGTTGCACCTTGGCAAAGCCCGAGTCTCTGATGTCACCCGGAATGTAGACCGACCAGAACTGGCCACCGACCATTCCCGTGCGGAGCCGCGCAATGTCCGTGTGACCGGCTGTGCGCTTCGTCAGATCATAGGCATCCACGCTCAGAGGCGCGCTGCGGAAGTTCCTGATGACCCACGGCAAGTCGTTGTGCCCATCGATCAGCGGCGTGCTGCGAAGCACGCGCCTGGCCTTGGCTACGTGAGGGTCCTGCGCAGCCGCGGGAAGGGCAATGAGAGACAGGAAAGCGATAACGAAGAAACGCGTCATGGGCATGCGAGGCGTTGCGTGTTGTGTTGCGTGACGACTCCCGAGTCCACAAGTGGACCTAGGGGATGACGTCGACCTTGAAAGCAGGCGCGAGGGTCGAGTAGCCAAGGGCACGAAGCTCCGCGGACACGAAGTACGCGCCCGGAGGCACCTTTGCCTGGGTGTCAGGTGGGGCGAAGTCAAATCCACCGGTCCAAACCGTCGTGAAGACTTGCCTGCCCAGGGAAACCAGGGTCAGCTGTGATTGAACGGGGAGGCATTGTGGTCGACCGTTACGCGGCGTCACGACGTCACCTGCCTGGTTGCGAATCGTCACGAAGACCTGGCACAGATTGTCGAATGAGATCCGGACGGGTTGCTCGAGGTTGTTTTGTACCGTGACCCGTATCGTGTCTGGGATGCCCGGCCGCAACGTCTGTGTGGACACCGTCAGACTGATCGAGACCGGATCGAGTCCGACCTTTGGAACGCTCGGTTCCTGGATGCATCCACTCGTGGCGAGAAGGACCGGGGGAAGAAGGCGCACGCGCATGTCCTTCAAGCTATTGGCGCGCTGGGGAGACGGTAGGCGCGGTCGGACCGTCGCGAGACCCAGACGACGGTACCTCTCCCGAACGGACCGTGCGAAGCATGACGTCCAATGCCCGGCGATCCAGCAGGTGGCCCCCTTTCACCACCGCGGCGATGCGACGGGTGTTGCGGATGTTGGCGATCGGATTCGCATCCAACAGGACGAGGTCCGCGGTTTTCCCCACCGCGATCAGGCCGAGTGAATCGGCCCTCCCGGTGAACTGCGCGGGGCCAAGGGTCGCGCTCCAAAGAGCCTGTGCAGGACTCAACCCGGCGTCCTCGACCAGCAGCTGCAGCTCTTCGTGAAGACTGATTCCGGGATACACCAGCACTGATCCCGCGTCGGTGCCGGCCAGGATCGGCACGCCGAGTTCCTGCATCCGTCGCACATCGGCCACGCTGCTGCGATAGCCTTCGCGCACTTCGGCCCACCGCGCTGTGCCCGTATCGAGCTTGCGTTCATCGACCTGCATCTGCCACCACTCCAGCAGCCAGGGCGAGGCAAACGCTCGCCGCGGATCGCCGCGACGAGCCTCCGCGCTAAAAATGGCCCGGTCGGCCGAATCGCCCGGCAGTGACGCCGCCCGCGACACTACGAGGGTCGGCGTATACCAGGCCCGCGCCGCCAGGAACCGGCGATAGATCGAGTCACGCGCTCCGGGGGGAAGGCGGGCGAGGATCGGGAACAGGGCATGCGAGATGTCCGACTGTCCGGAGTCCAGCGCTGCGCCTAACGACACGGCGGTCGGCTGGTGCCCCGTGACCGTCAATCGCGCGCGCCGCGCCTCCCGCAGGATCGCGTAGTACGCCTGCGGAGATGCCGTGGTGCGAACCTTCACGAAGTCGACGCCGAGCGCCACCAGCGAATCGATGGCGCGCCGTGCGTCGTCCTCTCCCCCCACGGAGATGCGATATGGCAGCACCCGCTGTGCCAGTCGGGGGTCGCGGACACTGCGATCGCGAACACCTTGCAAGTAACGCGGGCTCTCGAGAATGGGGCCGGCCGTGAGAATGCGCGGGCCAGTCAGCGCACCCGCGCGCATCCGCGCCTGCCACGCGCGCGTGCTGTCGATGAAGCCTCCCATCTCTCGAACTGTCGTGACACCGTGAGCCACCAGCAGCGGCAACGCGCTCACCCCAGTGTTCATGAAGTGAACGTGCATGTCCCACAGTCCAGGAATGGCATACTTGCCGCGCGCATCGACGCGTCGTATTCCGCGAGGCACTGGCGTCGTGGGGCTGGGGCCCACCGTTTCGATCATCCCTCCGCGGATCAGTATGGTTTGACCAGTCAGCGATCGCGCGCCGGGCCCCGGCTCAACCACCGTCACGTTGGTGATCGCGAGGTCCGGCTCCGGGGCCAGGTTCCGGCTCCGGGAATCGCGTAGCACCGCCTCGAGCACCGGGTCGCGCCCGCCAAAGTAGTCGGCCGCGCGGAGCGCTACGGGAAGCGATGGCGGGATGAGCTCCCGGCGATCGCCGGGGATGCTGATGTGCTCGCGGTTGGAGACACTTGCCATCGCACCGCTCCAGGGCAGCACCACCGCATTCTCTTCCCCCACAAAGTTGGGACGCGAGCTGCTCGCTTCTCCGGCGAACACGGCCTTCGTGTCACGCGCCAATTGCGCGATGAACACCTGCGCTGCGGAGAAGGTGTTGCGTCCCGTCAGTACATACAGCCGGGCGTCGGGGCGACTCTGGTCGAACTCCCGCAGCACGCGCGTGAGCGGGGGCAGCAGTTCCTTGCTTCCTCCGTTGTTGTGCCGCACATCCACGATCACGACACGAGGACGCTGCCAGGCAATGGCCGCCGCCAGCCGTGTGGCGAACTGCTCGATCGGCTCGGCCGGAGCGTCCATCACCTGATTGAACTGCACGAACATCGTTCCGCTCTGGAGCGAGTCGAACCAGTAGGGTGTGTCGACGTTGCCTAACCAGCGTGGTGCGGCCGGCGCAGATGATTGTCGTGGTGCCGGCAGCTTGGGAATACCGCGCATGCGAGGTGGAGCAACAAACGGAAGCCGAGTCGTGGTGGTCCGCCCCTCACGTGTGTGCAAGGTGAGCTCCGCACTCCTGAGATCCACCGCGTCGGTCAACGCCTCGAGCGTTCCACGGAAGCCGAGGAAGAACGGACCGACCCATTGCACACCCATCGCGTTGTCGCGACTGATGAGTTCTCGCACCTTGCGCATCGCGTGTTCGGCTGGGAGCGAGCCGAAACGCAGAACTCGGCTGCCGATCCATTGCTCGTGGCCCGGCTGGGCATCGATCACATGGAGTCCATCGGAGAATGCATAGAAGCGCAATGGAAGCACCGTCGATTGCGCGCGCTCGGCGCCCATCGGAAGCACGTAGGTGTGCCCGTCGCCGGCGAAAGCGGCGAGACGCTGCAGTTCAATGAGCATGCGCTCGTCGCTGAACACACGCACCGAGTCCTTGAGTCGCGCTGCTGCCTGCACCAGCGGTGCGGGGAGCGGTCGTCGACTCAGCACCAGGTGCTGCTTCCCGAGTTGCTGCAGCAAGAAATCGATATCGGATTGCCAGCCGGCGTCGCGGGCGGGGAACGACTGTGCGCGCAGCACCTGCAATCCACCAAGTGCAATCGCTACCGCGAACCCTAGTCGCAACATCCTTCCCTCCGCGCGTGACTCCTGGGTGTTCTAGTCCGACCTCAGTACGCTGCCAGGTTGCGCCTTCGCGGCGCGCCGCGCAGGCAGCGCACTCGCAAGCAGGGCAACCGCTGCGGTCACCACGACGACTGCTGCAAAGGTCAGCGGATCCGTCGGCTTCACGCCCTCGAGCAGACGGCCCAGAAGCCTCGTCGCGGCCAGCGCACCGACGACACCGATCGCAAGCCCGGCGAGTGTCTGGCGAAGACCCGTCGCGAGACTGAGCCGCACCAGCTCGATCGGCCGTGCGCCCAGAGCGGCGCGGATACCGAACTCCTGCTCGCGCATTGCCACCACCTGTGACACCACGCCGAAGACTCCAATTGCGGACAGCGTGAGCGCGATGATGCCGAAAGCGGCGAGTAGCTGCATCGCAAACCGTGGAGCTGCGATCGACGCTCCTACGACGTCCTCCAGTGTCCGAACGTCGGCGACCGGGAGCCGCGCGTCGATCGCGCGGATGATCGATCTGACCGGGGCGATCAGCGACCGTGGATCGGCGTTGGTCTTCACCGCGAGGCTCATGCTTCGCATCGTATTCCCCGGTGCGCGGGCGAACTGCGCGAGCGGAGCGTAGAACTGTGCCTTCACCTCTCGCGTCAACGCGTTGTGCTTCACGTTGTCCACAACCCCCACAATGGTGTACGACACGCTGTCCGGGCTCCCGCCGATACGCACACGCGTGCCGAGCGGTGGTCGACCAGCCAGGTATAGCTCGGTGAAGCGCTTGTTCACGATCATCGCTAGCGGGCCGTTGATGTCGTCGCGGGCATCGAAGAATCGGCCCGACGCGAGCCGCAGTCCAAACGTCTCGAAGTATCCGGGAGTAACCACCTGCCAATCACCCGGCGTGCCCGTGTTCGGCGGCGGAGTGTACCCCTCCACCTGGAGCCCCCAGTCACCCATTTCCGTCGCGAGCGGCAAGAGCAACACGGCACCCACCGATTGCACCTGTGGCAGTTGTGCCACTTTCGTCTGTAGTCCCTCCCAGAACGCGGCGACCCGGACTGAATCCGGATACCACGCCGATGGCGTCGACAGCCGCATGGTAAGTACCCCCCTGGGATTGAAGCCAGGGTCGATCGCCAGGAGGTTCGCGACGCTGCGCACCATCAGGCCGGCCCCGATGACAAGGAGCACCGCGAGTGCGATCTCGGCCGTGACCAGGGCCTGTCGCCACTTGAGCCTGGCACCTCCTGCCGTTGCGCTCTTGCCTCCTTCCTTGAGCTCGTCCGACGGTGCAACTCGTGTCGCTTGCACGGCCGGCAGCACCCCGGTGAGGAGCGCTACGAGCGACGCGATGAGGAGTACGAACACGAGCAGTGCGGGTTCGATGTGGGTCTCGCCGACTCGGGGCAGCGTGTCAGGGGCGGCACGCCTCAGGATCACGATACCCCCCCAGGTGAGTGCGCACCCGGCCACCGCGCCAAGGGACGCGAGCATCGCACTCTCGGCGAAGAGCAGACGCGTGAGGCGTGGCCCCTCGGCGCCGAGCGCGACGCGAACGGCCAGTTCCCGCCGGCGCCGTTCGCCGCGCACCAGGAGCAGTCCGGCGACGTTCGCGCACGCGATCAGCAACACGATGCCCACCGCACCCAGAAGCACGAGCAAGGGACCACGCACGCTGCCAGTGATTTCGTCCTCGATGGAGACCGCAAAGGCCCGGAACTGAAACTCACGGCTGAAGACATTCTCCCGGACCAGACGTGCCACGTACTCGGTGAGCTGCGTGTTGACCACGTGCACATCCGCGTTAGGCGCGAGACGGGCGACGGCGAGGAAGCCGTGGTTGCCCCCGCCCTGGTTGAACGTCGGGCCGGGGGGCACGCCCTGGCTCGCGGCGTCGGTCGCAAGCGGGAAGTAGAGGTCCGTGGGTCCGGCGGCCGTGAAGTCGCCAGGCAGCTTGAAGCCCGGCGGCATGACGCCAATCATGGGCACTGCCTCGCCGTTGACCTGGATGCTGCGTCCGACCACCGAGAGATCGCCGCCGTGTCGCCGCTGCCACGCCTCGTAGCTGAGGATCGCGGCCCGCGCGCCGTTAGGCCGATCCTCTTCGGCGCTGAACCCGCGTCCGAGCATCGGTGCCACGCCAAGCACGGAGAAGACATTCGCGCCAACGCTGGCCGCCCGCACGCGCTCGGGCTGGTCGCCGCCGGTCAGGTTCGCTGCGCCATCGGTGTACAGGCCCACGTCGCTGATGGCCGGAATGTCAGCGTCCCATGCTTCGTACTCGTCGTAGGAGAGCCAGGTTTTGGGAAACCCCTTCCACGCGCTCCAGAGGACGGCGATGCCCTCGGTGCGGCCGTACGGCAGCGGCGTGAGCAGTACGCTTCGCACGACCGCGAAGAGCGTCGCCGTCGCGCCGATTCCGAACGCCAGTGTCAGGACCACGAGCGAGGTGAATCCGGCGCGCCGTCGCAGCGATCGCCATGCGAACCTCAGGTCCTGCCGCAGCGTCTCGAGGAATCGTGCCCCGCGCTCGTCGCGTACTTCGTCAGCATATCGCTCCATGCCTCCAAACGACCGCAGCGCACGCTGCCGAGCCGCCTCCGGTGAAAGTCCCTGTCGCATGTTCCATTCGGCTTCCAGGTCGACATGGTGTCGCATTTCCTCCGCGAGCTCGCGATCGGCGTGGCGACGGCGCAGCTGCGATTGAATCGCCGACGTCAGGTGATGATACCAGGCCATCGAGCCCTCACTGCGCGAAACGCAACACGCGATTCACCGCGCCTGACGAGCGCTCCCACTCGGAAACGTCGCTCTCGAGGCAGCGGCGCCCTTCGCGTGTGATCTCGTAGTACCGCGCGCGTCGGTTGTTCTCACTGGTGCGCCACTCGGAGCGAATCAGCCCCTTGCGCAACAGCCGTTGCAGCGCCGGATACAGCGACCCCTGGTTGACATCGAACACGTCACGGGAAATCTGTCGTAAGCGAAAGGAGAGTCCCCAGCCATGCGCCGGCTCGATGGTCAGGAGCTTGAGCACCAGCATTTCAAGGGTGCCCTGGAGCACCTCGGATCGCGCGGTTGACATGACACTCCTTTAGATCGCCAAAAGGAGCATTTGGTTTCAACGACCGATCTGTCAATCCCGAGCCCCTGCGGCTGGCGTCCGGCGGCCGTAGAACGGACGCGAACCTGCCGCCAATCCGCCCGCCCCGGCATGTCGCAGGATTTCACCGCACTCGTGCTTGCCTGGCGAGCGCATGCGATGGAACCACGGAGGTCGGTGCGGGCAACGTTGGCGTCGGTCCGGGCGCTCCTACAAGGGGGCGCGCACGGTCACGGAGCGATGGTGCGGCGCGTCGCGCTCACATTGACACCGTGAGTCGAAGCACCTGCTCCAGTGCCTCGGCGTAGCCCGTGATCCGCTCCCACTGGTCGGTGCCATTGATGACGCGGCGCGCGTTCTTGTAGTCGCAGGCGGTCTCGTTGATGTAGTCGCTGAGCTTCTTGCCGGTGAACATCCCCTTGCGCATGCCGACCGACATGATGCGGTAGGCCACCTGCGGCCTCAGCGCGTGGTCCGGATCGTCCTCGAGCAGACTTCCCAGGGCGAGGGCCTCGGACAGCCGCCGATAGTTGGCACGCCCGGTGATCTGCACGTATCCGCGTCCGCGAAAGCGAAACCCATCGTCAGGCTGCGTGTTGCCGAGCTGTTTGCCCAGCTTCGTGCCGCTTTCATACTTCGCGAAGTATTCCCGCGGTCCGAACTCGGTGATGGGAAGCCATCGGTTGGCGCACTCGTGTTTCACCGTGGCCAGCATGTACGCTGCCCAGCGCACATCGGTCAGGTCGGGATCCTGTTGCATGTGCGTTCCTAACAACTCGATTCCGGCGACGGTGGTCTGCCTCATTTTCCCGAATGCCGCCCGGTACCCGTCGAAGAACTTCGCGTGATCGACCTGCATGGTTCGTCTCCTGGTCCAACGCTGCGTGACGAGCGTCCGGCCGCTCGGGGCATCGCGGCCCGAGCGCGGGCGGGGATGCCTCCGCGCTTCCGCCCGCACAATGTGCGTCACGATGCCCTCCCGTTCAGAGACACTCCCGTTCGAGCGCGTCGCTCGACCGGTGCACGAGTGTCTCCGGGGCGGGGCCAGCACCACCGGGGTTGAATACCACGCGTCTGCGCGCCGGACACAAGGCCGGCGAGTAGCAGCGGCAGACGGAACCGGCACCACCGAAACGGTCTGACGCGAGAGGGACCGTCTGACGACGAGAGCGATCGCGCTAGGACCGTGCGTCCTGCGAAGCTACCGACTGCGGGGTCTTGCTCGGGCGCCCGCCGGTCTTCCGTCCTTGCCAAGAACCCTGCGCCAGTCGAGGACAACCGCCGGACCGCGATGACGTTTGGGATCGGTCGGCTTGATCGGCTTGCGCGCTCCCGGGAGCCACGACCAGGTCTTTCCCGTTCGCGCCAGCGACACCGCCGCTGGACTCACGCCCCACCGGGCCGCGAGTTCGGAGAACGGCTTGTCGTCATAACGACCGGCGCGGAGCGCACGCACCTGCTGAATCGTGAGCTGTGCCGACGGATGCTTGCTGCCTTTAGGGAACCCCTGGTTTGGACTACGCTTCGTTTTCCGGGAGCCTGATGAGGAGCTGCGTGACGGCTTTCTGCGGGCGCCTGTCCCGGAGGAGGCTTTCTGGCGGCGACGAGGGCGTGCGGCCATAGGGAGGGAGACGGAAGGAGGGAGTGATACGAGGGAGGCAGCTAAACCGTACCTCTCCAGTAAACGGGGGGCAATGGTCGAGTGCAACCAGTGCTCCGATTTGTGCCGATACGCTGAAACAGCGTCCATCCCTGATCGGCAGCAACCTGACACAAGAATCCCGGCAGCCCCGCGCCGAGAGCCGCCGCCACATGCAGGGCACGCTTACCCTTGGACCGGCGGATCGGGTAAAGACCGCCCACGTCGCAGGTGGCCGATCGGGCGTTGGGTCGTGGGTACAGCGCGTCGTACGGGAGGGCGCCCCACCCGCCACCCACCCTTCGCTCCCCTCGGCTGGTCCCGAGCATCTGGTGTCCGATGGGCGGGTCGTGTAGCGTGAGTCGAGAGCGACGCTCACCTGAATTCCGGGCAGACCACGGCGCATGTACGCCACCTGCACTTTCTGTTACGCCAGCCTGGGCGAGAATCAGGTGCTGGAGACTTTTGCGGTATCCCGGCGTGTGGCGTTCGATCCACTGAAGGCCTGCCTCTGGGCCGTGTGTCCGGTCTGTGCGCGGTGGAATCTCGCACCGATCGAAGAGCGATGGGAAACGGTTGACGAGTGCGAACGGCGCTTCCGTGCGACCGCACTCCGCTACTCGTCAGGCAACATCGGCCTGGCGTGGCTCAAGGGCGACGTCGACCTGATCCGCATTGGCCCTGCGCTGCGTCCCGAGGTCGCCGCCTGGCGATATGGGCGTATGCTGCGGCACCGCCGGCCGGTAGCCTCGCGTGCGCTTGGACAGGTGGCATCGTTCATGGTCGCCGGCGCGCGCGCTCTCCTGTCGTCGCAACCCGATGGCCGCCACCACTACGCGCGCAAAGCGCTCGCCGACCTGTTGCTTGGCGTCTACGGAGACAAAGTCGCAGATGTGGTGCAGCTCCCGCGACGGGGGGCCGACTCGGCGGATATTCCCATCGCGGTCATTCGGCTGCGCCATCTGGTCCGTGCGAGCCTTGTACGACCCGAACCAGGGCGCCCATGGTCGCTTGCAGTCCCGCACGATCAGGGACTGCTGACCCTGGAAGGTGAGGCGGGGGTGCGTGCCGTGGCGCGCATGCTGGCGATCATCAACGGAACCGAACGGGGAGCCGGCTTCTCGCACGAGCTGCTCTCCGCGGCCGTGTCCAAGGTCGACGAGTCGGCTCGTCCCGACAGCTACTTCAACCGCGTGTTGACCATCGCGCTCCGATCGTCATGGGGTCGAGAGAACGCCGAGGAGTCCCGGGTCACCGACGTCCAGGCCCTGGAAATCGCGACGACCCAGACCGAGCGACTTGCCTGGCGGCTCACCGGTCGGACGTTCTGGGGGCGCGGCGGCATTGGCAGCGATCCGGCCACCGCGCTTCTCGAAGTGCCGCTGGTCGATCGTGTGGCGCTCGAAATTGCCGCGCATGAAGAGAGCGAGCGCCGCGCCATGGAGGGCGAACTCGAAGAACTCGCGGCGGCGTGGCGTGAGGCCGACGAAATCGCCACCATCGCCGACGCCCTGCTCGGACCGTGACCAGACACCCACGAAAGACGCCGGCTCCCGCTCTGCGCTGGAGCCCGAGGTCAGCGGCCACGCGAGCCTGAGCGAGGCCTGCGCCGAGCCGGTGTCGTCGGTCCTCCGAGGCGAGCGTCCAGTCCCCGGTCCCACATCTTCCCCGTGTCGACGTCCTCGAGGAACGCGATCACGCCGTCGATGTACGTAAGGGGATGGGACGCATGAGAAGGAGCGACATCCGCTGTCGCGCAATAGGGATTGGCGCTCCCTCCGGTGACGGGGGAACGGGCGAGCCCTACCCGGCCTGGAGCGACAGAAAGTTCCTCAGAAGGGCGTGTCCATGTTCGGTAAGGATCGATTCCGGATGGAACTGCACACCCTCGACGGCGTACTCCCTGTGCCGCAAGCCCATGATCTCCCCATCCGCCGTCCACGCGGTGACCTCGAGGCAGTCCGGAAGATTGGCCCGCTCGACGGCGAGCGAGTGATAGCGTGTTGCGGCGAACGGCGTAGGGAGGTCGCGAAAAACTCCCACACCCGTGTGCTCGATCGGCGCGACCTTTCCATGCATCAGGGTCTTTGCGTGCACCACGCGCCCGCCGAACGCCTGCCCGATGGCCTGGTGACCCAGACAGACACCCAGTACGGGGACCCGCCCTGCGAACCGGGTGATCACTTCGAGCGACACACCCGCTTCGTTAGGTGAGCAGGGGCCAGGCGAGATCACCACCCGCTCCGGGTCCAGGGCGATCAGCTCGTCCACGGTGGTCGCATCGTTGCGCACCACCCGCACCTCGGCCCCGAGTTCTCCGAGGTACTGCACGAGGTTCCAGGTGAACGAGTCGTAATTGTCGATCATCACGATCATGGCTCCCTCCGATCCTCGTCGAGCCCGGCGCTAGCCATCTCCGCCGCACGCAGCAGCGCGCGCGCCTTGATGTTCGTCTCCTCCCACTCGCTGGCAGGTACGCTGTCGGCCACGATGCCGGCCGCTGCCTGTACATGGAGGAGTCCGTCCTTCACGACGGCCGTCCGGATCGCAATGGCGACGTCCATGTCACCCTGGAATCCCAGATAGCCCGCCGCACCTGAGTAGATCCCGCGCTTCACCGATTCCAGCTCGTCGATGATCTCCATCGCGCGCACCTTGGGAGCGCCAGTGACCGTGCCCGCCGGGAACGTGGCTCGCAGCACGTCCACTGCGTCACAGGTGGGAGGAATGGCGCCTTCGACATTGGACACGATGTGCATCACGTGCGAGTACCGTTCAATCACCATCTGTTCGGTGACCTTGACCGATCCCACCTTGGCAATGCGCCCCACGTCGTTGCGTCCCAGATCGATGAGCATCACATGTTCGGCACGCTCCTTGGGATCGGCGAGCAGGTCCTGGGCGAGCTGCGCGTCCTGTTCAGCTGTGACGCCACGGCGGCGCGTCCCGGCGATCGGCCGTACGGTGACTTTGTGTCCCTCTTTCCGTACCAGGATCTCGGGCGACGCGCTCACGATGTGCAGGTCGCGGAGATCGAAGTACATCATGTACGGCGATGGATTGAGCGTGCGCAGGCAGCGGTAGAGCGCGAGCGGATCGCCAGCGAAGGGCCGGGACAGCCGCTGCGAGATCTGCACCTGCATCACGTCACCGTCCACGATGTACTGTTTGGCGGTGGCGACAGCGGCGAGATATGCTGCCTCACCGATGTCCGATGATGCGGCCGCGTGAGGGACGGGGCGATGCGCAGGCGCCACCAGTGGCTGCCGCAATCGCTGGTGAAGCTGCGCCAGCCGATCGCGCCCGTGGCGCAGGGCCATGGGATTGCGCGGATCCACGAAGACCACGAGGTAGAGCTTCCCCGAGAGATTGTCGACGATGGCGACTTCCTCGGACAAGAGCAGCACGGCGTCGGGAGCGCCGATGGGATCCGGTTTGGGTGCGTAGGCGTCGAGCTTTCGCTCGATCCAACGGACGGCCTCGTACCCGAAGTAGCCGACCAATCCGCCGCAGAAGCGCGGCAGGCCCGGCACCGGCGCGACGCGAAAGCGCGCGAGGTATTCGCGCACGAACTGGAGGGGGTCGTCGACTGTCAGGGCTTCTGTAACGCTCTCCCCATGTAGGATCTGCACCGCGCGATCGCGAATGACCACGCGGCTCGCCGCCGGAAGCCCGATGAACGAGTAGCGCGCAAAGCGCTCGCCCCCCTGCACCGATTCGAGCAGGTACGAATACGCGCCTGCCGCCAGCTTGAGGTAGATCGTGAGCGGTGTCTCGAGATCGGCGAAGGTCTCGAGCACGAGCGGGATTCGGTTGTATCCCTGAGCGGCAAGGCGCGCGAAGTCCGCGTCGTGCATGGCAGTCTGCTCCTGATGTGTGGGGCCGGAACCCCTGAGCGTTGAAGTGGCGTGGGCGCGCTACGGGCCGCGCGCGGGCGCAGGACGATTTAGTGGCGCCACCAGCGCCAGCTGTTGCCTGCGAGCCAGAGTTCAACGTGAAGGAACATCACCGGGGAGCGTCACTCAGGAGGGAAGTCCCAATGGTCGGGGAACGCACAATACCCCCCACAGCACACTGATTCAAGAGGATCGCGGGCCTAGCGCCCCCGCGTTCAGGGAGTACCGCATGATGCGCCCATGCGGACCTTCCCGATCGCGCTCCAGTTCGTATACGTCACCCACCGGCCCCTTCGCCTGCGCCAGCAGGGCCTCGATACGCGCGCGGTCGGCGGCGGTCAGCTCGAACCCGAAGGCAGCGACCGTATCGTCGAGATGCGACGTGTTTCGCGCTCCGATGATTGCCGCGGCCACAGCGGGCTGTTCGAGCACCCATCGGATCGCCACGGACCCGATGGCCACGGTGTGCGCTTCGGCGATGGCGTGCAAGACACGCAGCAGCTCCTGGAATCGCGCCCAGCCGCCAAACTCGTCGATGATCAACTTGTACTTGACGAGCGAACGATTCTCCAGCGGACTCTGGGGTTCCGGTGCGCCTAACCAGCGCTCGCCCAGAAAGCCGCCGGCTAGGCTGCCATAGCAGAGGAGCCCAATGCCATGATCCTGGCACAGACGACTCATCGGGCCGGCCGGGCGACGGTCGAGCAACGAGTACTGCACCTGGTGCGACACGACCGGAACGCCGCCCTGCACGAGCGAGCGCAGTTGCCGCGTTCCAAAGTTTGTCACGCCCACGTGGCGCAGCTTTCCGATCCCTACGAGGCGGGCGAGCTCGCGTCCCGCCCTCTGAAAGTCGCCTGCGCCGTAGTCCCACCAGTGCAGCTGCACGACGTCCAGTCGGTCCCGGCGCAGCCGCGCGCGTGACCGGTCCACGGAGCGCTCGATCGCGGCGGGCGTGAGCGCGGAGAGTTCGGCGAGATCGGGCACGTACTTGGTGTGCACCTGCAGACCTGCTCCGGGGTTCCCCGAGAGAAACTCCCCGATGAGTGCTTCGACGCCCGTATAGATGTCGGCGCAGTCGAAGGTCGTGATCCCCGCCGCCACGAACGCCGCCATGTCCCGCAACGCCGATGCGCGATCTACAACGCCGTGGCCCCCGGCCAGCTGCCAACCACCTTTGATCAGCCGAGCGATACGGTACCCGGGGGCCAGGTCGATTCGGGGAACCTCAGGCACGCCGCCGGCGACGCGTCGCGCGCCACCGTCGTGCCGCGCGTGCGCTCACTTGCTCCAGGGCGGCACCACGCCATTGCTGCGCGCGTACGCGATCAGCTGGCCGAGGTGCTCGTGCAGGTGTGTGGTCGCCATGATCCACACCTGCTGCATCGTGAAGTCCTGTCCGAACACCTTTTTCGTTACGCTCATGCTCGCCTCGGGGGTGTCCCGCATGGCCTTCTTGAGGTAGGCAAAGGACGACTGCAGCTCCTGTACGGCGGCATCAGGCGTGACACTTCGGCCCTCGTAGGCAACAACGGTCTTGTAGTCATCCGGCTTGATGCCGGTCGCGGCCGGAATCGCCGTGCCCGTAGCACCGGGGATGAACCAGTTGTCGCTGGCAACGTGCATGACGACCTCGCCGATGGAACGCACACCCTGCCCGGGACGCCAGCCGTACTTGTCGGCAGGTATCGCCTTGGCGAGCCCGACGAGCTTCTCCTCGACTTCAGACACGTCCTTCACGAGGTCGGCAACCACCGATCCGGTCTTTTGCGCCGCGGCAGGTGCCGCGGACATCGCGAGCCCAACGGAAATCGCGACGAGTGAACACGAGAAAGCGCGCATGGAAATCCACTCCGGTGAGGAATGAGACGAGCCATCGAATCTACCTACCTGGAGATGACGATGGGAGCACGCGGAGGCGTAGCGGAGTGGTACGCAGCCGGAACCAACGTGTCTGCCGGCGTTGACAGCAACCCACACCACCGCCATTCCACCCGCTACCGACGACCCACTACCCACTCATCGGCACCGCCGTCACGTCGTCATGCCGGAACGTGCGCGCCCGCCCGCGGGTGATGCGAAATCGTCCGCCGCAGTTCGGATCGGGACACGCGATGTCAGTGTCGGTCGTCATCCAATCCGCGGGATGCGTCATGCGCTGCTTGGCGGGGAGGATCGGGAGCAGCGCGGCGAGCGGGTACAGCGGGAACGTCTGACCGTCGGGGAATCGCAGGTCTTCTCCTGAGAGCTCGAACCAGTCTCCCGGCTGGTGGTTGCAGACCATTGGTCGTTCGGTCGCCACCACTTCGACCCGCAAGTCATACAGCGTGAACGCATCGTCAGGCACGGGCATGCGGTGCTCCTTCCTCTCGGGATGAGGCGGAATATGATACCGCCGTGTCATCCCGACTCGAGTTTCACGGTGGTGTGATCGGCGCGCTCGCGCCGTTCGTGGTGTTTCTGGGCGGAGTCATCTCGCTTGCCCTCGCGGGCGCACCCGATGAGCGAGGGTTCTGGCCAATCCTGCTCGCCGCGCTGGCGCTTGGACTGGCCCTGGCCCGCGACCGGTCGCGATACGCCAACACGGTGATCGAGTCGATGAGTCAACCCATCGTGGCGTTGATGGTCCTTGCCTGGATGCTCTCGGGCGTGCTGGGCATTCTGCTCAACGAGTCCGGCATGGTGCAATCACTCGTTTGGGTCGCGCGTCGGTTGCACCTTGGCCCCGCGCTGTACGTCGGGGTCTCGTTTCTCATCTGCGCGGTAGTCTCCACGTCGACCGGGACCTCGTTTGGCACGCTCATGATCGCCGGACCGTTGCTCTATCCGGCGGGCGGCGCACTCGGCGCCGACCCTGTCGTGCTGATGGGTGCGATTCTCGCCGGAGCCACCTGGGGCGATTCGATCTCACCAGTGTCCGATACATCGATTGCGAGTGCCGGATCGCAGCTCACAGACGTGCCGGGCACGGTGCGCAGCCGGCTCAAGTACGTCATGCCGGCCGGGCTCGCGGCGCTGTGCGCCAGCGTGGCGCTGGCCGCGGGCAGATCGGGAGGGCCCGGCGGCTCGTCGGCGACGGTTGCCGGATCGGCTGACGCGCTTCCGATGCTCGCCGTTCCCATCGTCGTCATCGCCCTCCTGGTGCGCAAGCGACATCTGCTCGAGGGACTGTTTGCCGGAATCGTCGCCGCGCTCGCGTTAGGCACGGCCTTGCGCACCCTTCCCATGGATCAGGTGTTCTTTGTCGATCGCACAGCCTTCGGGGCAAGGGGGCTCATCATCGACGGGTTGGGACGGGGCGTGGGCGTTTCGGTCTTTACACTGCTTCTGATGGGCCTGGTGGGTACCGTACAGGCTTCGAACGTGGTGGATCGTTTCATGACACGGACGCAGCGCGACATCGTCCTGCCGCGCCAGGCAGAGTGGTGGATCGTCGGCGTCGTCTCCGCGGCGGTCCTCCTCACTACTCATAGCGTCGTGGCAATGCTCACTGTGGGCGCGATTGTGCGCGAGATCGGTGGGCGAGCCGGGATTTCCGCGTACCGGCGCGCCAACCTGCTGGACATGACGGTCTGCACCTGGCCCTTTCTGCTCCCGTACTTCCTGCCCACTATCCTCGCGTCGAGCGCGAGCGCCGCCGGGGCCGACTTCGGCATGCCACGCGTCTCACCGCTCGCGGTCGGGCTGGCGAATACCTACTCGTGGGCACTGGTGCTCGCTGTGCCCCTCGCCATCATCACGGGATTCGGCCGGAACGACGCGGCGGAAGTCTCTCCAGGAGGGTCAGATGTCGAATCCTAAGTACATGGTCAGGCGACACATTGTGGTCGCTGCGCTCGTTGGGCTCGCCGCCGAGGACGTGCGCGCCCAGACTATCGACCTCTCCCGGTATCGGGTGGTCGACCTCACGCATCCGTTCAACGCGAAAACGCTCTATTGGCCAACAGCCACCACGGGCTTCAAGCTCGAGCAGCTCGCGTTCGGCGCGACGCCGGGGGGCTGGTTCTATTCGTCGTACGCGTACGCGGCGCCCGAGCACGGTGGCACGCACCTGGACGCGCCGATTCACTTCGCGAAGAACGGAGTGGCCGCCGACAGGATTCCGGTCGAACAGTTCATCGGGCCTGCCGTCGTCATCGACGTCTCCGCGCAGACCGGCCGAGACGCGGACTATCGACTTGCGCGAAACGACGTCCTGGCCTGGGAAGCCCGTAACGGACCGATCCCGCGCGGTGCGATCGTGGTGTTGCGTACTGGCTGGGGAACGAAATGGCCCGATGCGAAGGCGTACTTCGGCGACGACACGCCCGGGGACGCCTCGCGACTGCACTTTCCCAGCTACGGCGCCGAAGCGGCGCGCCTCCTTGTCAACGAGCGAGGCGCTTCAGCGTTAGGTGCGGACGTGGCGTCGATCGACTACGGTGCGTCCAAGGACTTCATCGTGCACCAGATCGCAGCCGGTGCCGGGGTCCTCGGTCTGGAGAACCTGGCCAACGTGGGATCGCTACCCGCCCGTGGCGCGACGATCATCGCCCTTCCTATGAAGATCGAAGGGGGATCCGGCGGGCCGTTGCGGGCGATTGCCCTGGTCCCGCGCTGACGGGGTGCTCGCTCAGAGCGTGGCCTTCGCCTGCTGGTAGCGCGGACCGAGCTGCGTGACATCCACGATGGCGAGGAGCGCGCGCAGCTGGTCGGCCGTCTCCTCGGGGAGCTCGGTCCTGCGCAGTACCAGCTCGAGCAGCAGTTCCAGAGCGCGGCGGCGTGCGGCAGTGGCGGCCGTGCCCTGGCCCATGGCCGCGAGCAGATCCGCGTCCGTTTCCAGCAAGCGGCTGTAGAGGGCGATGCGCTGCGGATCAGACAACAGATTTGCAGCAGTGGTCGAGTCGACCAGAGGAATCATGGGAGCGCTCGGTCCGAGCAGCTCGACCGTGGTCTCCGCCACCTCGCGGCGCGCACCGGCGTGGTCACCGTCCTCTCTCCGTTTGCGCACGCGCGCAAGCGCGGCCGCGACGCGCTCGATCAGGCGAAGGATGTAGTCGCGTTGATGCAGCGCCACGATGCGCGGTGCAGATGGAAGACCTGGCGAGGATGGCTGATGTCGGGGAGGCTCTCGCCAGCTCCCCGGGCCTGGTGTCAGATGAATGATGGAGACAGGACGTCGGTCGCGTCAGGCCCGTTTTTTTCGCGGCGTCTCGCATTTCCCCGGGACGATGGCCAGGGCCACGACCTTCGCCAGCAGCCCAATGATCTCCGCGGTGCTCTCGCCGGCGAGCCTGTCGGGTCTGTTGATCGTCATGAATGTCCTTGTCAGGAATGTTTGCGCGAGAGCAGGCGTTCCATGCGATCGAGACTGGTCTCCCAGAACGCCTGATAGTCGGTGAGCCACCGGGCAGCGCGCCCCAGCGGAGCGGCGTTGAGCGAGAGATGGTGCGCGCGGCCGACTCGCCGACGCGTCACGAGGCCAGCGCGCTCCAGCACCTTCACGTGTTTGGAGATGGCATTGAGGGAGACCGCGAACGGCGCGGCGATTTCGGTGACCGTTGCGGGCGTCTTGCGCAACCTGCCGAGGATCGCACGGCGCGTCGGATCGCCGAGGGCGGTGAAGACGACATCGAGTGGCACCACACGTTCAACCATGCGGTTGAATAATCACGTGCGGCCGGAGGGGACGACAGCCCGCTAGGGCCGGGGTTTTGCCCGGCGTGTCGGTTCGGCGACCGATGGGTCGTCGGGCCACTGGTGGCGTGGGTAGCGTCCCTTCAGTTCTTTTTTCACATCGAAGTACGACGTGCGCCAGAACCCGGCGAGATCCCTGGTGACCTGCACGGGACGTTGGGCGGGGGAGAGCAGGTGGAGCGTCACCGGGACTCGACCGTCGAGTACACGCGGCGTATCACGTAGGCCGAACATCTCCTGCAGTCGCACCCGCACCACGGGGGTCGCGGGGTCTGCATAGTCGATGGAGAGGCGGGACCCCGTGGGCGCGGTGAAGTGCGTTGGCGCCAGCGCATCGAGGCGCGCGCGGCGTGGCCAGTCCACCAACTCGAGGAGCAGGGTCCCCAGGTCGAGGCGATTGAGCTCCGCCCGGGAGTGCACGCCACCGAGGTGCGGGGCGAGCCAGTGGTCCAACTGCGCCAGGAGGGCCGCGTCGGTGACGTCGGGCCAGGTCGCGTCGTGATGGTGAACGAAGGCCAGTCGTTCCCGAGTCCGCTGCGCCGATTCACTCCACGGCAGCAACGTGAGCCCCGACGCGCGGATCGCGCTCAGCATCGCGTGATGGGCGAGTGCGTCAGCGGGCGTGCGCTGCACGGATTCGCTGAGGACGAGGGCGCCTAACGACTCTCGTCGAACGGCACGCACCGAGTCAGCGGCCTCGTCCCAGCGCACGGCTTCCTCGATGACGATCTGGTCGGCGAAGTCGGCGCGGATGTCGTCGACCGTGAGTGGCGCGGCGAGATAGACACCGCTCTCCGGTGTCCGACCGTCAGTCTCGGCCACCACGATCCAGTCTTCGCGTGCGAGAGACGGTGAGTCCCGGAACGCGGTGCCGGAGCCGTTTCGAAGGAGAAAGCGAGCGGTCTGTCCAGCACGACGCTGCGCTACTCGATCCGGGAACGCGAGCGCCAGCACACGACCCACGGTGGCATCATCTGACCAGTCATCATCGGGCGCGAGCCGCAGCTCACGCCGCCATGTCCGCGCGCGCTCGGTGATTCTGCTCAGCGCGTCGCGCGACACGCGCATGCCGTTCGGCATGCCGGGGACGCGCTCACGACGGCGGGCGTGTCGCACCAGGTCGACGCGGAGTCGCAGGTCGGCGTCGTGGTGAGATCCGTCTGTGCGGACGACGTCGCGTTCCTCGAGCAGCGCAGCGAGATCACACGCCATTGGTCCATGTCCCAGTTCCCGTCCCCGCACGAGCATGTGGGCAATGCGCGGATGCGTGCCCAGACCGGCGAGCGCCGCCCCGTGGCGCGTAATGCGGCCGTCAGGCTCGAGCGCGTCGAGCCAGTCGAGGAGCGAGCGCGCTTGGGCCAATGCTCCGGCCGGTGGGGCATCGAGCCAGCTGAGCTCAGCAGGATCCGCAATGCCTGACGCCGCGAGCTCGAGCGCCAGCGGTGCCAGATCGGCCTCCAGGATCTCGGGTGTCGAGAAGGCGAGAAGGTTGCGCTGTTCCTCGACGGCCCACAGGCGGTAGCAGATGCCGGGCGCCTGGCGACCGGCGCGGCCAGCGCGCTGGTCCGCGGACGCGTTGGACACGCGAACGGTTTCCAGCCGCGTCATGCCGGTGCGGGGAGAGAACCGCGGCACCCGGGCGAGTCCAAGGTCCACCACACATTGCAGTCCCTCTATGGTCAGGCTCGATTCAGCGATGGAGGTCGCGAGTACCACCTTCCGCCGACCTGGCGGCGACGCGGCGATGGCCCGGTCCTGCTGGTCGAACGGAAGATCGCCGTATAGGGGATACACGTCGGCCTCGAGACCGGACTCCTGGAGGGCCGCGAGCGTGCGTCCGATCTCCCGCTGTCCGGGAAGAAACACGAGCACGTCGCCGTCGCTCTCGCGCAAGGCGCGGTGAACCGCGGCCGCTGCCGCGCCCTCCATGCGCTGGTCTGCGCGTCGCGGCAGATAGCGCACGTCCACGGGAAAGGTGCGCCCCTCGCTCTTGACGGTTGCGACCCTGCCTAACAAGCGCGCGATGGCCTGGGCGGACAGCGTCGCAGACATCACCAACAGGCGCAGGTCTTCGCGCACCAGGCGCTGCGAATGCAACGCCAGGGCCAGGCCCAGGTCGGCGTGGAGCGATCGTTCGTGGTACTCGTCGAAGATCACCAACCCCGTGCCGTCGAGCGTGGGATCACTGTTGAGCATCCGCGCGAGCACGCCCTCCGTGACGACCTCGATGCGCGTGCGCGGTCCAACGCGCGTGTCGCGCCTCATGCGGTATCCTACCGTCTCACCGACGCGCTCCCCGAGCAGCACGGCCATCCGATGCGCCGCCGCGCGGGCGGCCAGGCGACGAGGCTCGAGCATCACGATCCGCTTCCCGGCCAACCAGGACGCGTCGCGGATCGCGAGAGGGACCAGGGTCGTCTTCCCGGCGCCCGGAGGTGCCTCGAGCACGGCGTTCATGCCGCTCGCCAAGGAGCGCTCGAGCTCGGGCAGCGCCTCCGTGACCGGAAGGATGGGGAGGGACAATGGGCGACTCAGGGGCAAGGGGACGCAGGTACACTGGCTCGCGATACAAGTTGCTGAGTCGCGATGATTGACGGAACGTGGTTGCCAGCCGTCCCTGCGTCCCAGAACCGATGCCCGAACTGCCCGACATCATTGCCTATCTCGAGGGGCTTCAGCGACACGTGGTGGCGCACGAGCTGACGGCACTTCGCCTGACGAGTCCGTTTCTCGTGCGGTCGGTCGACCCCCCGATCAGCGCCCTGGTTGGCCGGCATGTTGCAGGCCTCGAACGGATCGGGAAACGGATCGTGCTCTCGTTCGACGGTGATCTCCATCTCGTCATTCACCTGATGATCGCTGGGCGTCTCCGCTGGCGGCCGCCCGGTGGGAAGGCGCCAGGCCGTGCGGCGCTGGCGACGTTCGAGTTCGCCCACGGGTGGCTCATTCTCACCGAAGCGGGAACGAAGCGTCGTGCCTCCCTCACGGTGGTGCGTGGGCGCCAGGCGCTCGCCACAATTGACCGCGGCGGGCTGGAGGTTCTGGCCGCCACCCGCGACCAGTTCGCCGAGCGCCTACGTAAGGAAAACCACACACTCAAACGCTCGCTCACCGATCCGCGGCTCTTCAGCGGCGTTGGCAACGCGTACTCCGACGAGATTCTGCATCACGCTCGACTTTCGCCGTTGCTCACCACGGCTCGCATGACAGACGCACAGATCGACACGCTCCATCGCTCGACGCAAACGGTCCTCCACCAGTGGATCGAGCGTTTTCGAACCGAGATCGGTGGTGGATTTCCCGAGACCGTCACGGCATTTCGAGAAGGCATGGCCGTGCACGGCAGGTACGGCCAGCCCTGTCCCGATTGCGGCGCACCGGTCCAGCGCATTCGCTACGCTGATAACGAGACCAACTATTGTGCGCGCTGCCAGACCGAGGGTCGCCTGCTCGCCGATCGCGCGCTCTCGCGCCTGCTGAAGGGTGATTGGCCAAGGTCGATCGACGAACTGGACGGCTGACCGTGGAGGCACACGGGCGCGCCGGCGGACGGGCCGCACGGTCGGACGCGTGACACGGCTTGCGCCATTGGTCCGCGGTTCGTTCTCGCAACTGGGAACCGTGCGCCTTGACACTCCACGCGTTCACTCCAATACTATACCCAATGGTAAACTATTCGTCGACACTCGATACCACATTCTCCGCGCTGGCCGACCCCGTGCGGCGCACCATGCTCGGTCAGCTGCGCGGAGGTGAAGCCTCCGTCGGTGAGCTTGCGGCGCCACACGCGATCACACTCGCTGCCATGCTCAAGCATGTGCGATATCTGGAGCGGGCGGGGCTCGTGCGTGCGCGGAAGGAGGGCCGGACGCGTATCTGTCGTCTCGTCCCGAAACCGCTGGCCTCGGTCGATAAGTGGCTGTCGCACTATCGCGACTTCTGGCAGGGACAACTCGATTCGCTGGATCGCTACCTCCAGCGCTCCACAACTGGATCGTCAACATGGAAACCACCGCACAAGACCTCCGCCTCGAGATCCGACGCACCTATGACGCCACGCCGGCCGAGCTCTTCGCCGCGTGGACCGACCCGGAAGCGTTAGGCACGTGGTTCGCGCCAACGGCGGAGATGACGACGATCGTGCACGCGCTGGACCTGCGGGAGGGTGGGGCCTATCGAATCGAAATGCGGCCACCAGCCGGTGAGACGCATATCGTGACCGGCACCTACCACGAAGTGAGGGCGCCCAACCGGCTCTCGTTCACGTGGCGATGGGAAAACAAGCCCCAGGATGGTGAGACGCTGGTCACGCTCGAGTTCATTGGGGCGCCGCAGGGGTCCGAGCTGCTGCTGCGGCACACGCGCTTCACCTCAGAGGGAAGTCGCGATGGGCACGGTCAGGGGTGGGACGGATGCCTCGCGCGCCTTGGGGAGGCACTCCGCACGGGCTGAGTACCCGCGGAATGCACCCGGTCACCGACGACTGACCGGCGGCTCACGCTCGGTTCGTCCCTGTCTGCTCGACCCGGGCTGTGTGCCACGCGATCCTGCCCGGTCCGTCCAGACCTAACGATGACCGGTCTTCGTCCTGTAATCGTGTTCGGACGCCGAGGACAACGCCTGGGCGAACGGACACTTCACGAGCGATCCGGTGCGCGTGAGCCGCGTGACCCCACCGGGCAGGGCACCGCGTTTGACTTGCCACGGCATCCGGCGTTGAGCAATGTGCCCGGCGGACCCATTCCCTACGAGATTCGTGTTGCGCCTAACGGCATCGTGTGGATGTCGGAGCTCGGCGGGAACCGCATCGTCTCGCTCGATCCTGCCACACGGCAGACGCGCGCCTTATGGTATGCCGATGACGCATAGCGGTCCGCGCCGCTTCGACATCGACCGCGCCGGTACGCTCTGGATTCTTGCCTAATTCCGGCGGCGAGCTCGTCCGATTCGAACCCGGCCCCGGCCGGTTCAAGCGGTATCCGCTCCCCTTCACCGATGCGCTTCCCTACGTGGTGCGCGCGGATCCGCGCAATGGGCGGCTGTGGATCGGCTCGGGGGCAGCGGATGTCGTGCTCTCCTTCGACCCCACGACCTCCAGGTTCACCACCTATCCTCTGCCGAGTCGTGGTGCGATGGTGCGGCACATCACTGTCGATGCGAGGAACGGCGACGTGTGGCTCGCGTATGGAGCATCGCCAGGTCGTATTCCGTCTCGCGTCGCGCGACTGCGCCCCGGACGGTAGCCCCTGGGTTCCGGGAGAAGCGCCGGACCTCACGGACGCAAGCGCCGGCCCCTCACGCGAAATCGTACACCGCGACATCGTTAGAGCCTTGGGTTCCCGCGCAGGCAGGAACCCCAGTGGTTGTATGGCACGGACACTGGTGCCAGCCATGGCCGGGACACGGCCCGGAGCATGTGCTTTACCCTGATGGAGCCGACCGATGCGCGTCGTCGCCCGCGTTGCCCTGGCTGTTCTCGCAGCCGCAACTCCCAGCCCGGTCCGCCCGCAGGCGCCGGAGAAACTCGATTACATCATGCTGGGCCGCATCCGTGACGAAGGGTTGCAGCGCTCGCAGGTCATGGACCTCATGTCCTGGATGGCTGACGTGCACGGGCCGCGCCTAACGGGAAGTCCCGGATTCAAGGGCGCCGGCCAATGGGCCGTAGAGACGATGAACAGGTGGGGGTTGGCCAACGTGAAGGTCGAGCCGTGGAGCATGGGGCGCTCCTGGTCGCTCGAACGGTTTAGCGGTCACATGATCGAACCTCAGATTCAGCCGCTGATCGGCTATCCCAAGGCCTGGACACCGGGCACCAACGGTGTAGTGGCGGGTGAGGTCGTACAGGTCCTGATCAGCAGCGCGCCGGACCTGGAGAGGTTCAAGGGCAAGCTACGCGGCAAGGTCGTTCTTCCGCAGCGCGAGCGCGATGTCCGGCTGCTCGACGGGCCGATCGTGCTGCGCATGGGTGAAAAGGAGCAGAAGGAAGCCGAGTCCCTGCCGATTCCAGGTCAGGCTGCAGGCCCTGGCTTCCGGCCGCCGGCCATTTCGCAGGCCCAGCTGAACAAGTTTTACCTCGATGAAGGTGTGGTGGCGGTGCTGGACCGGGGCTCGGACACGGACATGTCCGCCGGGGGCAGTGACATGTCGTGGCAGACGCAGCGCGTCGACGGTGGTACAGTCTTCGTCGGCTCGGGAGGAGGCCGCGAACCCAACGCACCGCCGGTGCCGGTGCAGATTACGCTGGCCGTGGAGCACTACAATCGGATGGTGCGCGTTCTCCAGAAAGGCGTGCCCGTCAGGGTGGAGCTCGACGTGCGCGTACAGTTCCACGACGAATCGGCGCCTAACGCCTTCAACGTGGTGGCCGAGATTCCGGGGACCGACCCGGCGCTCAAGGACGAGGTGGTGATGATTGGCGCCCACTTCGATTCCTGGCACGCGGGGACCGGTGCTACCGACAACGCCTCGGGCAGCGCGGCGATGATGGAGGCGATGCGCATTCTCAAGACGCTGGGTGTGAAGCCGCGCCGCACGATCCGCATCGCACTGTGGGGCGGAGAGGAACAAGGCCTGCTCGGCGCGCGCGAGTACGTGAAGCAGCATTTCGCCGACGCCGCGACGATGCAGACCAGGCCGGACTACCAGAAGATCTCGGCGTACTACAACATCGACAACGGCACCGGCAAGATCCGCGGGATCTGGATGCAGCAGAACGATGGCGTCGCGCCGATCTTCAAGCAGTGGATCGAGCCTTTGAAGGATCTGGACGTGAACACCCTCGGCCCCCGTTCGGTCAGCAGCACCGACCACATGGCTTTCGACGGCGTGGGAATACCGGGGTTTCAGTTTATCCAGGAACGGCTGGAGTACAACTCGCGCACCCATCATTCCAACATGGATACCGTGGACCACGTGCAGAGTGCCGATATGAAACAGATGGCGACGGTGGTCGCCTGGTTCGCGTATAACACGGCGATGCGGGACGAGAAACTCCCGCGCAAGGCAATGCCGAGCCCGCGCGTCGCCCAATGAGTGCGTCGTCCGGCCGACCGATCGATCCCGGTGCGGACATCGGTCATGTCCACCTCAAGGTGAGCGACCTGCAGCGCGCGCTTGACTTCTACACGAACGTGCTCGGGTTCGAGCTGCAGCAGAGGTATGGCACGCAGGCGGCGTTTGTTTCTGCCGGCGGGTATCATCACCACATTGGCCTCAATACCTGGGAGAGCCGCGGCGGTTCGCCTCCGCCGCGCGGCACGACGGGGTTGTATCATGTCGCGATACGCTACCCCACGCGCAAGGCGCTGGCCGAGGCGCTGCAGCGTTTGATCGAGGCGGGGATCCAGCTCGATGGAGCCAGCGATCACGGCGTGAGCGAGGCGCTCTATCTCCGGGATCCGGACGACAACGGGATCGAGTTGTACCGCGACCGTCCGAGGGACGAGTGGCCGCGTGCCGCCGATGGATCACTGATCATGGGGACGCAGCCGCTCGACGTGCAGGCGCTCCTTGCGGAAGTCCCCGTCCGAACGCCGTGAACCGCGCTACCGGTTCACGGGCGCGAGGGTCGAAAGAAGAAAGAGGACGTTGACCGAACCGTCCATGATCGGCTCGTTCGTGGAGTAGTCGCCGTAGTTGTCGTGGTACACGATGTGTCCGGTGTTCCACGGCGCGAGTTCGTCAGGCCGCGTGAGGTGAATGCCGAGCAGGTTAGTGAAGATGGACCGGTAGACCGGACCGTCGACCAGCCCACCGGTGAGCTCCCATTTCATGAACCGTGCAACGTCGGAGTGTGGATCCAGGGGAAAGCGACCGTCTCGGGGAATGCCGATCACCATCGACACGCCCCATGGGTTCGTGCCGAAGAGCCAGTCGATCGCCGACTGCTCCAACTCGCGAAAGCGGGCGTCACGTGTGAGGCGGCGGTAGAGTATCGCCTGCACGGCGAGCGAGGTCATGAGGTCGTTGGAGCACCAGATGAAGGGAATGCCAACGCCAAAGCCGTTCGTCGCCCTTCGGGCCACCCGCTCCAATCCTTCGCGATAGTAGCCGGCGATCCTGGCGCGCCCGCTACCGCGCTCGCGCCGCGCCAGCTCGAAGTGCCCAATGTTGTGAAACGGGTACCACTGGTAGTGAGACGCTGTGTCGGCGCCCATCCACGGCTTGACCGGTTCCCGCGCCGCGTACTCTCTCGCCAGCGTGCGAAACCGCGTTTCGCCCGTGAGCGCGAAGAGCGCCGCGGCGCCCAGCTCCATGTCATCAGCCCAGTCATCTTCCTCGTAGAAGTACGGACTCCCCGCCGGTGCCGTCTGGCAGGCGCCGGGCGAGCGCTCACCGACTGCAAACGCCGCGCGCGCCTTGCGCGTGAGCGTATCGGCAAAGGCGGGTTCGCGTGAAGCGAACAGCTGTGCACCGAGAGCGAAGGACGCGGCGAGTTTGCCGGCGGTGGACGCAGAACCGCTCGCGCGGTTCTTGTGCTTCAACAATCCCTGTGGCTGTCCCGTGCACGGATAGAGAGGGCGCTCGCGGCCCTTCCCCCATCCGTAGTCCGACGAATCCGTCGTCGGCAGGTCGTGGAACGCATGATCCCGGTCGTCCCCGATTTGATTGAGCATCAGCGAATCGTCGGGGAACATTCTGAGCAACCAGGCAAGGCCATGGCGTGCCTCGTCCGCCACGTCGGCCAGACCGTTCGCGCCAGGGCGACCATCCGCCTGATGCGTGTCGCCAAAGGCCCACGGCTGATCGCGCCAGGCCTGCAGCAGCTGATAGGTCGCGGTTGCCGACGTGGTCACATACTGCAGGTAGTCCGACGCGTCCGCCCACCCACCGCTGGCGTGAATGACCTCGCCCGTGCGCGTGGCATGATCAACGAGAATGCCGTCGTTAGGGTGCACGGTGGCCGCGAACGCCGGATTCCATCCGGAACGCTGTTGGCGCATGTATACGAGCGGCACATCGGCGAGGCCCTTCCACACGTCCGGACCAATGCGCGCCGGACCGGACTCGAGATCTCCGGCACGGTCGCGGTAGGTTCCCGTCCGACGAACGGCGGTGAACGCAAGGCGATACGTCTTGATACAAGGTCCAAAGGCACCCGCATCGGTCACCGATCGGGACGTCAACACAATCCGGCCGGACGCGTCCACCACCTGGAACGACGTCACCTGGCGCGGGGACAGGGCACAGAGCACGGCGACCTTGGGGGCGTCGGGAAGGTAGCCCACCTGGTTCACGCGAATTGCGTCGTGGCCGGTCGCCAGTCCTTGCCCGCGTGCGCCCGTGCTCACCGCACTCAGCAGCGCGAGCGCTACGGCACCTCGGATGAATCGGGTCAGTTCGCGCATGCGCCCCCGACGTTCGCGTGCCGTCATGAAACCCGCAAGTGCGATCGCGTCACATCGTGTCCCGCGGACCTGCAGGTTGCCGTGGCAGGCAGCCAGAGCGAGATTCTGCGATCAGTCGTGTGCTTCCCCGGGCTGACTCGCCCGTGCACCTTGAGTCAAGACCAGGCCAACAACAGGAGGAGCGGTGCAGACATCCAGACAGCTGTGGCGGCTAACGTATGGCGCAGCTTGTATGCTCATCGCGTGCGGGCGTGCCGAGCAGTCCGGCCAAGGGGACACGACCACGACCGCGCCGCCGTCTCTGGTGGAGATCACCGCCCCCGCGGACGGAGACTCCGTCGCTCTTCCAGTCACGGTCCGACTCGGCGTCGTGGGTGTGGAGGTGATCGCGGCGAGCGGCAAGGTCGAAGCGGGGAAGGGACACCACCACCTCGTCATCGATGGTGAGGGTCCGGCGGACAGCAGTCCACTGCCCTCCCCCCCTGCGGTGATTCACCTGGGCACCGGCGCGACCGAGTATCGCATCGACTCTCTGACGCCCGGCCCGCATCGTGTGATCGCGATCTTCGCCTCCGGGGATCACGTCCCCATGCGCGACGTGCGACGGGACACCGTGACGTTCATCGTGCGCTGAGCGGCGCGCGACTGTTCGCGTCCATGAGGACCGTTGGAAGCGCCGGTCCCCGCCCGGATGCTCCCGATGACCGGTGATGCCATCGCCGGCTTGCTGACCCGCCTCGGCTTCACCGACGTGGTGACGGTCCCGGACAGCACGATCGGTCCCTGGGACGCCGCGATCGAAGCTGCCAACCTGCGCATAGTTAGGGTCTGCCGGGAGGGGGAAGCATGGGGCGTGGCGATGGGCTTGCACCTGGGGGGCCGCCGCCCCCTGGTGCTCATCCAATGCACGGGCTTCTTCGAATCCGGTGACGCCTTGCGGAACGTGCTGCAGGACTGGAGGCTCCCGATCGTGAGTATCATCGGATATCGCAGCTTCCTGAACCAGGATACCCTGCCCGGAGATACCTGCCTGGTGTTCACCGAACCGGTCCTCGACGCGTGGAAGCTCGACTACCTCCTGGTCACCAGCGCGGCGCAACTCGACTCGGCAGCGCTTCATCTGCAGCGCTGCCGCGAGGCGGGCCGACCGGGTGTGGTGCTGGTCGCCGAGGGCAAGGCATGACCGTGTCGCCGCCGCGGATCGCGTTAGGTGCAGCCCTCGCAGCGCTGCGTCGGGTACGGACCGACCGGGAGATCGTGATCACGACGATGGGGGCTGCCCGTGACTGGATCGCCCTGGGGCCACTGCACTCCCTCGACTTCGTCCTCGTGCCGTCGAGCATGGGCCAGGCAACCTCGTTAGGACTGGGGCTGGCCCTCGCACAGCCCGACCGGCGCATCATCGTGGTCAACGGTGACGGCTCGATGCTGATGAACCTCGGCTCGCTCGTGACCATTGCCGCCGAGCGCCCTCGGAACCTGGTGCTGATCGTTGGTGACAACGGGGCTTATGAAGTGACAGGAGCGCAACCCACCCCGGCGGTTGCCGCGGGTGCCGATCTCGCCATGGTCGCACGGGGGTGCGGCATCGAGCGGGTCTTCCGCTACGCGGACGCAGCGCGGTGGAGCGAGGAGCTGCCGAACGTTCTCTCGACCGATGGGCCGGTATTTGTGCTGCTGGACATTGCCGTCACGCCGGGTGGCGCAGGGCCGCGATCTCCGGGCCCCGCTGCCGAGCGGGCGCGACGGTTCATGCTCGCGTTAGGTACGGCCTAGGCCGACGCCGGGCCTCCACTTCCGATCCTGGCGCCGGCACCACCGCCGCTTCCCTGCGTCCTACCGAGGCGTTGGTTCCACCTTCCACCACCACTGCGCCGACAGCGGCTTCGTGCGCGGCCAGACCTCGTTGAGCGTGGCAGCGTCATAGAGCCGGCCGTTCTTCATCACGCTGCGCACCGACACCGTGTTGGTCAGATCGAGCAGCGGATTGCGATCGAGGACGATCAGGTCCGCGAGCTTGCCGACTTCCAGCGAACCGACGTCCTTGGACAACCCGATGGCCTCGGCACCGTGAATCGTCGCCGCGCGGAGCGCGTCGTGCGGCTTGAGACCACCCGCCGCCATCATCCAGAGCTCCCAGTGCGTGCCCAGCCCCTGCAACTCGCCGTGCGAGCCGAGTCCGACGCGTCCTCCTGCTTCTACCAGTTTGGGGATCTGCTGCGAGTGCAGCTTGTGTACGTACTGGTCAGCACGATAGAACGTGGTCGTCTTCCATTTGTCCAACTCGTCGTGCGGCGTGAAGTAGCGCAAGCGCCTGTCCTGGTCGACGTCGTAGCTGGTGAGGAACGACGAAAAACCGCTCGGGCCTCCATACGCTACGATGAACGTGGGCGTGTACGTGATGCCGCTGAAACTGGCCAGTTGCACGACATCGCGGTACAGCGGGCTGATCGGCAGGGAGTGCTCGAGCCCCGCATACCCGTCTTGCATCAGCGTGAGGTTCATGACGAAGTCCGACGCACCTTCCGTCGTGGTCGTCAGTCCCATTTCCCGCGCCGCCGTGATCACCCATTGCCTCACCTTCCGATCGCCGGCGACGTACTGCTTGATCGTCTGCGTGTTGAAGTGATCCGCATAACGACGGACGACGTCGCGCGCTTCATCGAGGCTCTTGATGTTGTCCGCACCAAAGATGCCGGGACCCGTGGAGAACAGTCGTGGCCCGATCAGCTCCCCCGTTTCCATGAGATCGCTGTACGTCACGATGTCCTCGGACGACGTCTGGGGATCGCGTTGCGTGGTCACGCCATAGGCCAGCTGTGCGAGGAACTGCGAGACCTGATTGCGATGCAAACCCCACGCGATCCAGGTGTGGGCGTGAATGTCGACGAATCCGGGGAGGATCGTCTTGCCGGAGACGTCGATGATCCTTGCTCCTGAAGGAATGGGCACTCGACCACGCGGCCCGACGCCAATGATGCGATTGTCGCGGACGACGATATCGCCCGACGGAATGACTTCCTGCCCGTTCATCGTCACGATTCGCGCGCCGCGGAGCGCCACGACGCCGCTCGGCCGGTCCTTGCGTGCAACGATGGCGATGTCGACGCGATACGGCTCGTATGCAGGTGTCGGCCGCCGCGCCGAGTCGGGGCGCGCCGCGCTGTCGGGCCTCGCCGCTGGCGCGGCGGACAGCGCTTCGGCTCGACTGACGGAGTCGCGCACGAGAGAGTCGGCCAATGCGAGATCATGCTGGAAGAAGCTCTTGCCTATCGAGAAGAAGGCTTGTCGTCCGTCGTTGCTCCAACCGATGAAGTCCCCACCGACTCTCGTCAGACGCGTGGTCGGCACGCTGGATCCTGAGGTCACCGCAATGGTGGGTGGCTGACCACCAACCGGAGGCACCGCAATGAGAAAAACGTTGCGATCGGTGCGCACGACGGCTCGCGCGCCGTCCGGGGAGAGCACCACTTCGTCCGGGGTGGCCGGAGCCCCGGGCCCGGCTGGCGGGGCGAGACCCGTCACACGGATCATCGTGCGACGATCGGTGCCGTCGAAGCGCATGGACACCAGTCCCTCCGAACCACTCCACACGTAGACCCGCGTGCTGTCGGGTCCAAAGTGCGGTACGTTGCGGCCCTGTTCCGTCGCGCCCGTGCCAAGCCAGGAGATGCGGGAGACCTCGCCACCAGTGGAAGGCAGCCAGACGATCTCGAGCTCGGCCGTGGGGCCGTGGCTGCCGAAGTCTTCGAGCGTGCGCAGGCGGTGGTTCCTCGACCCTCGCACGCCAAGCACTCGACGCCCGTTAGGCGCGTAGCTGATCTTGTCGTAAAACGCCGAGCGCGGGGTGAGCCGCTGCGGTGCCCCGCTGCCGTTGGCAGGCGCGCGATAGATGTCGCCCCCTGCGGAATCGCTCCACGTGACGTACGCCACCCACTGCCCGTCGGGCGACCAGACCGGGGCGTGCTCGATGACATTCGCACTCGTCAGGCGACGTGCATTGGTGATCGTGGTGTGATTCGCCGGCGCGCCCGACGGACGACCCACGCCACCGTGACCAGGGGGAAGGTCGGCGACCCACAGGCGATCGAGCGCCGCAAACACCACGCGGCGTCCATCCGGCGACGGCCGCGCTCCACGGATCTGACTGACCGTCAGCACGGAGTCGTTGATCGGATAGTCGAACCTCGCGAGCGGGCCGATCTGTTGCTCGATCTCGGCGGTGAAGGGGATGGGCGTGGCCGTACCAGACGGGATCTCCACACGCCAAATCTTGCCACTATGAGCGGTGATCAGTGCCCGTGAGTCGGGCGTAAACGCGGACCCCGGGTACACATCGCGGTCGGTGCCGCCCTGACTCGCATCGCGCTGCACGTCCATGACGAGCCACCGCTCGTCGCCGGTCGTGAGATCGAGGAGCTTGAGTGCCTCGCGAGCGTCGAAACGCGTGGCATACACGAGCCAGCGTCCATCGGGGCTCGGCATCGGACGGAACGCGCCTTCTGACTCGCTGGTGCGGACGGCCGTGCGTCCTACGCTGCGATCGTACAACCCGATCTGATACGTGCCGATGCGTCGCGCCGAGCTGCGCGGCGCGTGATCAGGACCGAACGCCGGTCCAAAGGGGTCGGCCGGGATGCCGGTCTGGAACTCCCCGGCCAGGTTGCCGCTGGCGTTGACCCAGATGTAGCGCGGATCACTCGAGAATGCCGAGCCTAACAAGTTCGGCAGGGGGGGCGCCGTGGGTGGTGTTCCGGCCGGCCGCACACCCGTCATCTGCACGCCGGAGCCGCCGTCCCGGTGATACAACCACAATTGCCCGCCCCGAGTGACGACGACATACTGACCATCCGGCGTCCAGGTGGGAGACACGAAGTTCTGCCGCTCCCCGCGGCTGAGCGCCCGGGGTTGTGTCCCGTCCGCACGAGCCGTCCAGACGTTTTCCGATCCGTTCCGATCACTCAGGAATACGAGTCGGGTACCGTCGGGCGAATAGCGTGGCTGCGTGTCGTAGCCCTGGCCACTCGTTATGCGTGTCGCCGTCCCCCCACTGATCGGCAGCGTGTAGAGGTCGCCGAGCAGTTCGAACACGATCGTTCGCCCGTCCGGCGAGACGTCGAGCGAGATCCAGGTTCCCTCGTTCGTCGTGAACTTGAGCGTGCGCGTGGGGATGAGCGACAGCGAATTCACCCGGGTGGCGACGCGTGCAGCACTGTCCGCCTGGGCAGGTGTCTGCGCGGGAGCCTGTGTGGTCAGGACCGACGCGATGAGCGTGAGTGCGAAGAAACGGAGTGAGCGCATTGGACGGCACCGTGTGGGGACAGCGCGGTGAAAGTAGCGCCGGAGCCTCATCGCGCTATGGGCGCCCCAACGGCGCGACGACGCGCGTCGGCCGTGCGCGGTTCCAATTGAGGACCGCTACATCCGGAAGTACTGGATGTACTTGACCACAAGCGCCCCACGGGTCGGGCGGCTCCAGGGAATGCCACGATCGAGCCCCGACGGCCACCCGCTGTTCCAGACGACGTACAGGTCGCTCCCCGGCGAGCGCGTCCAGCGAACGCGCGCATTGAATGTGAGTCGTTCCGACTCATTGTCGTACTGGCCGAACACCGTCGTGTTCAGTCGTGGCGACACCGCGTAGTCCGCACGCAGTCGCGCCGTGCTCGCGGTGAAGCTCTGCGCCCCACGTGTGATCCGCGACTGTTCATACTCTCCGGTGAGCAGCACATGAGGTTCGCGGCGAATACCGATTGCCGTGCTCCACTCCACGGCGCGCCCATCGTAGAACTCGCCAACACGGATCGAGAGCTCCGGCACCACATTGCGCCCCTCGGAACCCTCGACGTTGAGCTGTGCGAAATTCCAGGCGTAGCGTCCCGCCGGAATGTTCGACCCGGGGAAGACCTCGAACTGCTCAGGTGGCACATCCCAGTGCCGCTGGAAGTTCAACTCGAAGGAGTCGCCGCTCTCGAACTCGGCGCCGAGCGGAAGCACTTCGAACCATCCATGGTCGAGCCCCCCGTCGAGGCGCGTCACCCAGTCCCAGGTGCCAGCCGAAAACACGAGCCGACGAATGCTCCAACGCTCCGGACGCGGCGTCAGCAGGATCTGACCGGCAAATCGATTGATGCCCGACTGCGAAACGAAACCAAGCGCCGGCTGGAACCCCTCTTCCACACGATCGTAGCGAAACACGATGTCGGCGTGATCGTTAGGGTAGTCGATCACGATCCGTGAGTGATTGGCCAGTCGACCCAGGGCACTGTCGTGGTTCCACGCGGTGTTGGCGATGAAGACCAGGTTCTGCCCGTTTACGATGTATGGCAGGTTGACGTCGACGCCCCCGGCCACGTTGGCCGATTCGCTCCTGGCATCGCGCCCATTGACCATGGCGCCAACGTAGCCACGGCCCAGCACGTCCCGCTTGACGCGAGCAGCGAACGCCGTGGCGTCTTCGGAGCCGCCGGTGCGCACGACCAGCGCACCAACCTGCTGCCGGCCCACGCGGCCGGAGAGGCGTGCCCCTCCAATGATCGGCAGCGGCCGCCCGTCCGCGCGCAAGCCGATGCGGCGGCTGTAGAAGAGCTGAGTCTGTCCCTGTCGCCCGAACTCGAAGATTCCCGCTCCCTCGTTGAAAAACTGCCGAGTCTCGGGAAAGAACACGGGGAAGCGCGTGAGATTGACGATCTGCTGGTCGACCTCCGCCTGCGCGAAGTCCGTGTTGTACGTCAGGTCGAGTGTGAGCGTGTTGGCGACCGCGAGCTTCGCATCGACGCCCACGTCGCCGGACTGCGACGCCGCGGAGGTGACGGAGTCGCGACCGAGGTCATCGAACCGGCGATCGGCAAGACGGCCGGTGGCCAGGACATATGGACGGACCTCGGCCCGCGCGCGGCCAGGCAACCCGCTGAGGCCATCGAGCCGCCCCTGGCGCTCGAGGAACCGGATTCCCTCACCACGGCGCCACGCGCGCCACAACGCCCGCTCGTTCTTCCGCCGGATGAAGCGCTGCATGTTCAAGCCCCAGCTCGCCGCGCCATCCGGATAGCGCAGGGTCTGCCAGGGAATGAACAGCTCGGCGACCCACCCGTCGGAGGTTATGTGGGCCCGCGCATCCCAGATGCCATCCCACTCCTCGTTCTCGTTCTCGAAATTCAGGATCTCGGCGTCCTGCAGAGCACCGTTTGGGTTCACCGAGAACAGAAGTCCGGATCTCCGGTCGCTTTGGGCATCGAATGCCAGGGTGAAAGAATCATCAGTCTCGAAGTCGGCATCGCGCCGCAGCTGCGCATGGCGGATCGCTGCGGGAGCGCGATCGTACGCCCAGATACCGACCCAGAGTCCACCCGAGGTGCCAACGAACCGAACCACAGTGCGCTCGGAGACCGGTTCGCCTTCGTCGGGATCCCGTTGCGTGAAGTCGGTGACGCTATCCGCGCGAGCCCAGATCGCCTCGCCAAGCAAACCGTCGAGCACTGGGGCGACATCACCCGGTTGCGCCCGGTAGACGCGCGGCCACAGCTCGCTCTGGGCGCCTAACGGCTGAATACCGATCGATGTGGTGACGGCAAGTGTCAGAAGGCGCCGAATCCCGGTCATGTCACAAGCGTGGAGAATACCCATCCCAGCAGCCCGGCGCCGAACATGATGCCCACGACCGCAACCCGCGCCTTCCACAGATAGGCGGCGGCAAGCGCGAGCACAAAGATAGCGAACATGGGGACACTGGAAACCGCGTCGGTAGACAGCCCGATTGCCGTGACAGCGATCAGCCCGACGACACCCGCGGTTACCCCGTCGAGAAAGGCGTGCGCCGCCTGGTTGGCAATCAGGCGCTCTACGTGCCGATGGCCGATCAACGTAAACGCGAACGCGGGGAGGAAAATGCCAGCCGTGAGGGCCAAGGCGCCTAACGGTCCGCCGCCCACGTATCCCACGAACGTCGAGAAGATGATAAGTGGAGCGGGGAGGATGCCGCCGAGCGCGAGCCCATCGAGGAACTGCGCATTCGTCATCCATCCGCCTCGCACCACGGCATCGTGTTGTAGAAACGGAATCACCGTATACGCGCCGCCGAAGGTGAGCAGTCCGCTGCGCAACCCGTACCCGACGAGCGCGGCGAGCGAAGGAACGGCCGCGGATGCTCCGGTCTGCAATACGGAGAGCGGCATGAACAGACTCAGGTGGACGGCGGACCCGGGGCTTCCCCGCCGGACGAGGGCATAAACGACGCCCGCCACTGGCAGCGTCAGCAGAAAGCTCCAGCCGGCGAGACTCGCCGCGCCTGCACCGAAGCCAATTCCCAGAAGCCACCTATCGGTAAGTGCATGCCGGCCGATGCGGTGGACGGCGCGCACGATCAGGGCGAGAACCGCGGGCTTGCATCCGTAGAACAGCATCGCCAGCGCCGCGGTGTTGGCGCCAAACGTCACGTACATCCACGAGAGCGCAAACATCAACAGGAACCCGGGGAGCATGAATCCCAGCCCGGCCAGCAGCCCTCCGAGCCGACCCCCCACTCGCATGCCGAAGTACACACACATCTCGTGCGCCTCTGGACCCGGCAACGCCTGGTAGACCGCCAGCGCGCGGTTGAAGTGCTCAGGTGTCACCCACTTCTCTTCCTCCACCAACTCCTGCCGCAGCATGTCGATCTGGGCGAGCGGACCGCCCCATGCCAGCGCTCCGAACCTCAGGAAGCGGCGGAAAATCCGGAAGTTGGCCTCGCGATATCCCTGGATCATCGTATGGCTCACTACCAAATTCCCACAGTAAGGGCGACAAATGGCGACATCATCGATCATATATCGCGGCACTTGTCTGCCATCCAACGGACCAGGATCACTCGGTGAACCGCCTAGCGGTCACTATCATCGCCTGATACACTTGTGATATCAATAGAGCAACTGTGTTACCACAAGATGCCATGAACCGCTGGGTACTGCTAATCCATCAGATCCCTCCAAAACCAGACTATCTCCGCGTCAAGGTCCGCCGCAGCCTGGAGCGATTCGGCGCGCTCGCGCTCAAGAATTCCGTCTATGTGCTTCCCGAGGGCGACCGGAATCAGGGACAGTTTCGGTCGTTGTGCCGGGCGATCGAGGCAGACGGCGGACACGCTCTGGTATGTGAGGCGACGTTTGTCGAGGGTATTTCCGACGCAGACATCGTCGCGACCTTCCGCGAGAGGCGCGACGCGTGCTACCGCGACCTTGCGCATGCTGCCCTTGCCACGAGGGCGGCTCAGGCGACTGCGCGCACATCGCGTTCGGTGTCCGACGGCGGTCCGGAATCAGCTGCTCGAGGCGCGTTGCAGCGACTCAAGCGCCGCATGGGACAGCTCCGCGCGATTGACTTCTTCGACGCCCCGGGCCGAGGTCAGGCCGAAGCTGCCATTGCTGAGGTCGAACGACGCGTCGAGACTGCGGGATCTGCCTCCTTGCCATTGGTATTGGGCGCTCCCGCAGGCAGCTATCACGGTCGCACCTGGGTCACGCGGTCCGGTGTGTTCGTCGATCGCATCGCGAGCGCCTGGCTCATTCGGCGGTTCATCGACCCTGAGGCCCGCTTCCGGTTTGTGGAGCCGGCCACGCGTCGCGTCGCTCCCGGTGAGCTTCGGTTCGACATGGCTGCGGGGGAGTTCACCCACGAAGGCGACCGGTGCACCTTCGAAACGCTCCTCACCCGCTTTGATCTGCACGATCCGGCGCTGATCGCGATGAGTGAGGTCGTGCACGATCTCGATCTGCGAGATGGCAGGTTCGGTCGCGACGAAACGGCGGGAATCGGTGCGCTGCTCGAGGGCATAGCACTCGCCCACGAAGATGACGCCATCCGGATCGAGCGCGGCAGCGCGGCATTCGACGACCTTCTCGTGATGTTCCAGCGAAAACAGCAGCCCATGCCTGGCACCTGATGCCGAACGTTCCTCGTGTGGTGTTCGTCTGTCTCCATGGCTCGGCCAAGAGCCAGATTGCTGCCGCGCACCTGCGCAAATTGGCGACGGAGCGCGGCGTGCTCCTCGACGTGGAGTCGTTAGGTATCGAGCCGGATGCGGTCATCCCTCCGGCTGTCGTAGACGGATTGCGATCGGACGGGGCCCCGCTTCACGACCCGCGACCGCGCGCCGCAACGCGTGCGAGAATCAGAGGCGCTGTTCGCGTGGTGTCATTTGCGTGCGACGTGTCGGAGATCATTCCACCGGGAGTGGACGTCGAACGATGGGATGACGTGCCGGCAGTCAGTGACGGCTACGCGGCTGCCCGCGACGCCATCGTCAGCCGGCTACCGGCCCTCATGTCAGCGGCTGCGCACCTGTAGAACCGCCTCATCCCCGCTCGCCGAATGCCTGTGACGGCACCAGGGGTGTCGGGGTCTCCGTGGTGACCGGGCGTCATTCCCGGGACGTTTTTCTTACACGAGTATGCATCTCGCACAGCTCAACAGATGGCAACGGCAACCAGCGCGCAGGACGTGCGTTGCGGCCGTCATTGCCCCCGATCGGCTCACCGATCGGGGAGGGGCTGGTCATCGCGATGGAGGAGTCGGATAGAGCGCGCAACGAGCGACGCTCGACCCACGCCCCGCCGCGACGATGGTCGCGGCGGGGCGTTGTGTTGTGGCCTCACAGAACGTGAACGGTGATCCAGATGATGATGATGATGTGGAAGACAATTGAGCGAGAGCCCACGCGGTCGTGGCGCTCAACTCAGGAGTTCGTAGTGGTGTGGGGTGACTTCGGGTCGCTCCGTGTCTCACGCGCAGTGGGGGCCTGGATCGCGGACGTGACAGGACGGCGCCTCAGGCCGCGGTGGATCGAGTTCGTGGACACCGTCGGATGGCTGATCCGGCTGCAGACACGTCAAATCGTCGGACTCTATGACTCAACACCGCGCCAACGAGCGCGGCAGCGTCAGCATTTCCAGGCGCTGGACGACGAGGAGAGTGGGTAGCGGGTACTGGGTGGCGGGGAGAGATCACGGGTCGTCGCCCTCTACCCACTACTCACGACCCCACTCATTCACATGTGAACATTGCGCGCCATTCGGCGGTACACCACACTCAAGGTTCGGAGCGTGAACTCGACGAGGTCGGGGTTGCGCCTAACCACGTACAACGCTGCACATGCCCGCGACGCACAGCTCACTGGCACACCTCGTTCCACCGCCCGTCAGCGCGTATCATCGCAACGAGATTGCGAACGGACTGCGACGCGTGTGCGGCACAAGCGAACTGTACTGGAACTCGATGCCGGATGAAGAGTTCGTTGCTCCGCTCGGCCCGTCGTGGTCACCGGCGGATCACGTCCGCCATCTCACCAAGTCCGTGCGCGCCGTCTCACACGCCATGCGAACACCCACGTTCGTGTTGCGCCTCATGTTCGGCAACGCCAAGCGCGTGTCGTTGGCGTACGAGGTCCTGGTGGCGAAATACCACACCAAGCTCCGTGAGGGAGGACAGGCTGGGCGTTTCGCGCCCTCGCCGCAGCCGGTCACGGGAGACCCGTCCGACTACCGCCGGCAAATCCTTGCCATGCATCGACAGGAGGTGCAAGCGCTCGCCAGACGTGTCACGCTCTGGACTCGCCATCAGGTGGACGGCGTGCAGCTGCCGCATCCCTTGTTGGGCAGGATCACGGCGCGGGAAATGTTGATGTTCACCCTCTATCACAATCAGCACCACCTGTACGTCGTCGCGCGCCGTCGTGGGGAGTACTACAGTGACGCGACGCCGCTCAAGGAGTAGCCGCGCGACGCAGGACGGTCTCCACAAGGCCGGACAAGACGGCTTTGCGGTTGCTCTGCAGGTGTGGGCCGTCGAGCCAGATCATGTCCTTGGGTGCACGCGCGCTCGCGTACAGCGCATCGACGGCGTCCCGCGGCATCCGCTCGTCCTCCCGGGCGTTGATCATGATGAACGGTCGTGGCGAGATGCGGGGTGCCCAGTCTTCGGGATCCAGGCGCCAACCCGACGCAAACAGCGTCGCCAGCCCGGCCACGACCTGGCGAGCAGGCGCCCAGTCTATCCGCGCCTGGAGATTGTGCTCGATCTGTCGATACGGCCATGCCGCGCCATGCACCGACCACACGCGCGACACCCGAGGATCGAGAGCTCCGACGACCGTACTGAAGGGTGTGCCGAAGCTGGCACCCACGAGCTCAATGCGCGAGGAGTCGACATCGCCGCGGGACAGCAGGTAATCGATCGCCAGCATGATGGCCGGCGGCGTGTCAAGAACAGCCTTCCGCAGTTTGGGCACGGCAGGTAGCACCGCGAACCCCTTCACGCCCAGGTCACCGTCGTAGGGATAGGCGAGCGCTGCAATGATGTTGCCGTGCGTATGCGGGATGAGCGTCGCCGCCCGATCACCCGTTTCATAGCCACCCAGAACGATGAAGAGCGGGCGCCTCACAACACCGCTTTCCGCCCGGGGTCGACGGAGGATCATCTGTACTCGCAGCCCATTGATCGCGTCGAGCTGCACGCGCTCGTTGACGTGATCGGCCGCGGAGTCCTGCGCCAGGACGCTCGAACGGAAGGCCGTATCACGCCGCGACTCGAAATACGGCACCGGATCGCGCAGCAGCCAGGCCGTGCAGCTTGCAGGCAGGGTGACGATCGCGAAGACGGCGAGGATGCGGCGCCTCATGAGGGGCAAACGGGGAGCGGGAGACGGGTAAACCGCGGAAACGGAGAAACGGGCACGCGAATCGGCGGGTCCAGAGGGTACAGACGAAGAAGGCCGGCCGCGCGTGTGCGAGACCAGCCCCCTTCTACCCGCTGGCCGCCGTCCGCTCCCCGCTATTTCGGGATGTTCGGGTTGTCGTTGATTTCGTTGGTGGGGAGCGGCCAGCAGCTGATGGACTCGTTATAGATCTGCCCCGAGGTACTCCCGGGATACGGTCCTTTGGGGAACAGATCCACGCTGTAGTATTGCTTGTAGCGGCGCAGATCGCCGAGGCGGTGGTTGTCGAGGTAGAAGTCGCGTGAGCGCTGGCTCCGCAGCTCAGCCATAAGCGCATCGCCCGCGAGAGTCACGGGAGCCTGCAGGCCGGCTGCACGCCGTGTGTCGACGAAGGCGAGCGTCGCGGCGGTCGGCCCCTGCGCCTCGGCGATGATGTACTGTGCCTCCAGGCCGCTCGCGATGCGGACGGCTACATTCGGAATAAAGCTTGCCCCGGCGACGCTGTTGTTGAACGTGCTGTACGACGGTGGCGATAGCGGTGTTCCGGCGCGTGCCGAGGTGCCGGTGATTCGCGGAATCCGCGGATCCGCCGCCATCGCTTCGAACGGCGTGAAGTTGAGCCAGGCGTTGCTCCCTAACGTCAGTCGGTTGTGCGTGCGGTTCCGTTCACCGGCCGAGTTGTCCGAGTAGTAAGCCCAGAAGATGAAGGCAGCGGGGACCTGGTTGGCGAAAGTGATGGCCCGTGCCTTGTCGTTCCGGTTGAGCGCAGCGCGGGCGGACCCGACGAGCGCAAAGTAGCGCACGGAATCAGCCGCGTTGGCAAGGCCCGAGTTTGGCGGAGTTGCGGCGAGGGCGTGCTGCTTGGCAGCATTGGCCACGGTGACGGCCTCGTCGAAGCGCGCGATTGCGTCGGTGAACATCTCCTCGGGCGTCTTGGGCACACCGCGGTCGATCGGCGTCACGCACATCATTTCACCGAGCGCCACGTACGAGTGCCCGGCATACGCCAGCGATCGCGCGACGCGCAGGTCCCTCGACGCCGAGTCGGCCAGAATGATCTTGAGCCGCGCGGCGGCGTCCTCCCCCGAAAACCGCGCACGTTGCATCGGAGCATACAGGAACGCGTTGATGTACGTCATGTCCGAGTACAGCTCACGTCGATCGATCTGGCCTTCTTCCACGAACGGGTTGTTGTTGCCGCGGTTCACCAACTCGTCCGTCAACTGCCCGTTCCAGTAGGCGACGTCATCATAGGCTGCCTGGAAGGCAAAGATTGGCCCGTTGGCCAGGAGACTGACGTACCCGAGGGCGTTCAGGTCCACGGCCTCGATGGCGCCAGGATTCTCGGCGACGAGAAAATCGTTGCAGGCCGTCGTGGCGCCGAGTGCGGCAGCAAGAAGCGCTGCCGAGGTACGACGCGCAATATGGCGAGACATCATGTCATGGGTCATGGTTAGGCTCGCTCGCATCAGTACTGGAGGTTGATCGCCGCCGACAGGCGCCGCATCATCGGCGCGGCGTAGGCGTCGATGCGGACAAAGTTGCGGCCGCCGTAGGAATTGACTTCCGGGTCGATGCCTTCATAGTCGCTCCACAAGGCGAGATTGCGACCGGAGAATATGAAGCTCAGCGACTGGGCCTTCATGCGTGCGGCCACGCGCCGCGGCGCATCGAACGTCAGAGAGATCTCACGCAGCTTGATGAAATCACCCTTCTGGATCCATTCCGGTGATGTCGAGGCGTTGCGGTAGACCGCAAGCTCCTTGAAGAGGATTGAATCGGCGGCCGTCTGCGGAAAACGCGCTCGGGGATTGTTGGTACGCCAACAGTTGTCACTCCCCTGGCAGCGGTTCCGCTCCTGCAGGTTGAACACGTAGTTGCCGCCCTTGTAGTCGAAGAGGCCGTACAAGCGGAAGTATTTGAAGAGCGTGACCGTGTTCGAGAAGCCGATCTCGCGCGTGGGCGTCGACGGTCCGATGTAGCGGCGCGCCGAGTCGCCTGGGTTGAAGATCGCGGCCCCGGCCGGTGTGAGAAGGGCCGCCCCATCGGGCCCGCGCTGTGGCGGTGTCACCCAGAATCCGCCAAGCGGATACCCGGGCCGGTGCTGCTGTACGGCACCATAGGCTTGACCGCCAGGCGTCTCGAGGATCTTGCCGGGGATGCCAAAGCTCAACAGCTCGTTGGAGTTGGTCGACAAGTTGAGCCGAGTCTCCCATCTCACGTTGAGCAGATCGACGGGCGTCCCGAACAGCGACAGTTCGACGCCCTTGTTCGTGACCTCACCGAGATTCGTCAGCCGCGTGCTGATGAATCCCGTCGACGGCGCGACCGAGATGGACTGCAGCATGTCGCTCGTCTTCTTGTTGTAGTACGTGACGTCAGCGCCGATGCGGTCGCCAAACCCGCTCGCCTCGAAGCCGAGCTCGATCTCCTGACCCTTTTCCGGCTTGAGGTCCGGATTGCCGATCGAAGCCGTGCGCGCCGCAGAACCGGTGGCCGTCCCCAGCGTGACGCGATCGACCGTGTACGTTTGCGGCGCCGAGTAGGCCGACGGGGCGCGCCCGGCCTGCCCCCACGCACCGCGCAGTTTGAGGCTGTTCAGGCGTAACGCGGTCATCAGCCCCTTCGCCGCCGGCTCGTCCGAGATGATGTACGAGACCGACACCTTCGGGTAGACAATGATGTCGAAGTTCTCGCCGAACGACGAATGGTCGTCTGCTCTCACGGCACCGGTCAGGTACAGCCGCTCCTTCCAGTGGAGCGCTTGCTGCACGTAGTAACCAACGGAGTTGTCTTCGCTGAACGTCTCTCCGCCCGTGGTGCGTTGGGCGAGATTGACCAGGGTCACATCGGGTGCACCGAGACCGATCCCTGTCGCATCCAGGCGTCTCCGCTCGTCGCTGACCACCTGTGCGCCGAACGATGTCGTCGACTGAAGGTCGGTACGGATCCGCCAATCGAGATCCCCGTTGTAGTTCAGCGTCGTCAGGCGCGCCGTCGGCGTGCGCCGCAAATTGGCACCCGCGGCCGCATCGGCGTCCTGTGCGGCCGAAATCTCAGTGGGCAGGAAAAGCAGCTGCGCCTGTGTCGTCGTGTTGTCGATCCCGATCGTCGCCCGATTGCGGAACCATGAGAACGGCCGGTAGTTCGCTGTGGCGCCGATCGTGAGCCGGCTCGAGCTCGTGAAGTTGCGATAGAGGTTCGCCTGTTCGGGGGCGATCGTACGCCACCCCTCGTTACCAGTCCCGAGCAACGACACACGTCCAGGGAATCCGCGCAAAGCGCTCAGGAGGAGCCCGTTCGCCGACTCGTCCTGAATCGGCAGCCGGATGCGGCCGTTTTGCCAGTTCGTCGTGAGCGAAAAATCCGTCTTGTCATTCGGGTTGAACGAAAAGTTGCTGCGCACCGACGTGCGATTCACATCGTTGTTGAAGAACACACCCTGATCGATGTCGCGGTCGCCCGAGAGATACAGCGAGTAGCGATCGCCGCCGCCTCGAACGGTCATGGAGAGCCGCGTCAGATCGCCCACACGCAGTGCGCGTGGGTCGTCCATCATGGGATTCCCGGTGATGATCGTGTTGACTGGCTTCCCCTGGCACCCCGGCCACAGAGGCCGCGGGTCGGCTGCCGAAACCGTCGCCGCCTGCTTCACGGCGTCGCAGGTCGTGTAATTGTCGGCCGGGGACAGCCTCCACTCGTTCTGTCCGCGCTCGGCGCGAAAGCCCCAACGCAAAGATTGCTGTCCCCGCGAGCCCTTTTTCGTGATGATTTGAATCACGCCGTTCGCGGCCTCGGCGCCATATAACGTGGATGCCGCCGGCCCCTTGATGACTTCGATCGACTCGATGTCGTTCGGGTTGAGCCAGTTGAGCGCGGATGTCACCTGCGACGACTGTGCGAGTCCCAGCGTGCCCCCGCCGGTCGCGCTGAAGCCGCCGAGGTCAGCGATGTTGTAGCGGATCCCGTCGATGAAGACCACGGGCTGATACCCGTTGATCGAGCCAGCGCCGCGAATACGGATTTCGCCCGCAGTGCCAGCGGCCCCTGAGCCGGGGAGAATCGTGACTCCCGGGCTCTTGCCCTGCAGAATCTCGGAAACCGACATGATCGAATTCCGTTCGGTCAGCTCGGCAACGGCGACTTGCGTGATGGAATTGCCAACCGTGCGCCGCTCAACCGCGCCGGTGGTACCGGTGACGACGACCTGCTCGAGTTGCGCGGCCGACGGCGCGATGGTGAAGTCCGCGCGCACAACCGTTCCGCTGGCCACGGTGATGCTCTGATCTGCGGCGCGGAAGCCCAACCGCCGCACACGTACCTGCTGCGCACCGACAGGAACGTTTGCCACCGTGTATTCGCCGGCTGCGTTCGTCAGACCGCCGAGTGTCGTGCCAACCACACTGACCTGGACATCTCCGACGGGTTGTTGCGAGCCCGTCTCGACGACCCGACCCTGGACGGTCCCAGTGGTTTGTGCCGCCAACCTCTCGGGTGCGAGGAGGACGAGCACCGCGAACACAACCACGGTTCCGGCGGCCCTTACGAGTCTCAATCGCATCGTGCTCTCTGGGAGGAGGGGGAAGGTGCTGGCACAGACCACGCGGTGCGGCGGATGGCGCCGCGCTTTGCGCGACGGAGCCGGAACGGAAGGGCTGAACGGTTCACGTCCACTCGCCTTCGGCATGCCGTGGCGGCCGGCGGGCCAACTTACGACGTCAGAGCGAGCCGTGCAACGGCGTCCCCCCGGCCAACGCCGCGTACACAGCGCCGACGCACGCGTGCTCAGCGTGGATGAGCCGCTTCACATCGAGCGCGGCAGGTATTTCCGCTCGCGACGCCGCCTAGAACCAGCTGGTCGGGAAGTCCACTACCGGCGAAGCACCCGCCTCGATCGCAGCGGCGAGTGCCACGGTCTGCGGCATGACACGCTGGAAGTAGTACCTGGCCACGCCCAGCCTTGCCTGATAGAAGTCGGCAGACAGGGCGCCGCCGGATCGCGCGCGCTCGCCGGCGATGCGCGCCATCCGCAACCACATGTGGCCCAGTGCGACGAAGCCGAACATCCGCAAGTACTCCGATGCCGCGGCTCCGACTTCGTCGGGTGACTTCAATGCCCGCTGCGCGATCTGCAGCGTCGAACGCTCCAGCCGTTGGACGGCCTCGGCGAGCGTCGCGGTGTGTTCTTCCAGGCCGTGCACCGAGCGCGCGGCCGCCAGCTCGCCGCCGACGATCCCCAGATACCGTGTGAGGAGTCTCCCGTTGCCCTCACCCAGTTTGCGCCCGACCAGGTCCAACGCCTGCACGTGATTGGTACCCTCGTAGATCTGCCCGATGCGCGCATCGCGCACGTATTGCTCCATTCCGTATTCGCGGATGTAGCCGTGTCCACCTAACGTCTGCATGCCGATGTTGGTGCTTTCGAATCCGAGGTCCGTAAACAAGGCTTTGATGATGGGCGTGAGCAGTGCCACCAGATCCGCCGCCTGCTCGCGCACGCTGGCGTCGGGATGCATGTGTTCATCGTCGAGTTGCAGCGCGCAGAACACTGCCAGCGCACGCGCCCCTTCGATGAACGCGCGCATGGCCAGCAGGCCGCGCCGAATGTCCGCGTGTTCGATGATCGGGTCGGCCGGCCCGCCGGCGTTCTTCGGTCCGGACAGGGCGCGCCCCTGCAGCCGCTCGCGCGCGTAGGCCACTGCGCTCTGATAGCTCGCGTGGGCGAGTCCCAGCCCCTGCAGTCCGACGCCGAGCCGCGCACCGTTCATCATCGTGAACATCGCGCGCAGGCCCTTGTGCGCCTCGCCCACCAGCCATCCCTTGGCGTTGTCGAAGTTGATGACGCACGTCGCGGATCCCTTGATGCCCATCTTGTGTTCGATCGAACCGCAGGTCACGCCGTTGCGCGGGCCTAACGAACCATCGGCGTTGACCAGGAACTTGGGCACGAGGAACATGGATATCCCGCGCGATCCGGCCGGTGCATCGGGCAGTTTGGCAAGGACGAGGTGAATGATGTTCTTCGCCAGATCGTGCTCGCCGGCCGTGATGAAGATCTTCGTGCCGGAAATGCTGCAGCTCCCATCGTCCATCGGTTGGGCGCGCGTACGGATCATCCCGAGGTCCGTCCCCGCATGCGCTTCGGTGAGGCACATCGTCCCCGTCCACTCGCCGGTGGTCATCTTCGGCAAGAACTTCGCGTGGAGGTCCTCGGTGCCGTGCGTGTGGATCGCCTCGAGCGCGCCCTGCGTGAGACCGGGATACATGGCGAACGAGAGGTTGGCTGCGCACACCATTTCATCGATGACATAACGCATCACGATGGGCAAGCCCTGCCCGCCGTACGCGGGATCGCTCGAAAGGCCGATCCATCCACCGGCTGCGTACTGCCGGAAGGCCTCGCGGAAGCCCGTTGGCGTCCGCACCGTGCCGTTGTCCCAGGTGCACCCTTCCGCGTCACCCGCCATGTTGAGCGGGAACAGCAGTTCCTCGCACAACGCGCCCGCCTCCTCGAGCACAGATACCAGCAGATCGGAAGTCGCCTCCTCGTAACCAGGGTACGTCGACAGACGTTGGAGGTCGAACACTTCCGTCAAGAGAAACCGGTAGTCCTGGGTGGGGGCGTGAAACGTCGGCACGGGGAGTCGGAGTAGGTGTACCGTGTGTTGCAGCGTTCTTGATGAAGCGGAGGAGATCGGTGTGAAAGCTACAGACGCCAGGCCACGAGCGGGTCAGGGATGGGGAGACCGGGTGCCCGGCACTGCTGCCCGCCTCGTCCTTGTCGCCCTTCTCACAAGCTGCATCCAGTACATCCAGCCCCCTACGGAGGCGACTCCCGCCCAACGACTCGCCGAAGCGGAGTCGCTCTATGGGGACGCCCGGGACCTGTACTTCCAGGTCGCGGTGACGGAGGCGAATGGCACCGGCCGCAGTACCCGGGGCATCCCGCTGGAGGAGCTGGTGCGCAGCTACGAAGCGCTGCGGGAGCGCGCCATTGAACGGCTGGACGCTCTGGACTCCGCTCGCTTTGGCGCAGAGGACCAGCGGGCCATCACGGTGATGCGGGCCAACCTGGCTCCCGTTTCCTCCCGGCAGCATCGCCGCGAGCACCGCGTCTGCAACTACAGCGTCGCCGATGCCGCGCAGTCAGGATTCAGCGCCCTGTCCGATCCAGTCTATGCCTGCTACGGCTACCAGGCGACGCATGTGGTCACCTCGACTGATACGGTTGACCGTCTGACCGTTCTGTCGCGGCTGGGGACCGAGCCCTCAGCGGCCAAACGACGTGCGCTGTTTCTCTCGCTGCGACCGGTGTGGGAGAGTGTGAACGGGTCGAACATGCCGGCAAGTCCCTACCGCGAGCTGGTGCGCCTGAGTGCCGACCAGTGGCGGCGATCCGGCTCGCCGGTCGATGCCGCGGCACGCTCGTTAGGGCTGGATCCGTTGTCCGTAGAACGGGTCCTCATCGCGATGCTGGATGCGTGGCGCCGGCAGATGTCCGACGACCTCACCGAGCCGTGGGACTGGTATTACGAGAACGAATCGGCCAGTCGGCGTCTGTCGAACCGTATACCGCTGGGGGAGCTGGAGCGGATCAACGAGACGTATTTCGCAGCCTTCGGCGCATCGCCGCGCACGTTGGGCGTCCGCTACGACCTGGTGCCGCGGGAGGGAAAGACCCCCGTCGCATTCACGCAGTTCGGCGGGCTACCGCGCCGCACCCGCGACGGGCCGCGAGGCGCCGATCCCTGGGTGTTCGCCACGTATCGTGAGGGCGGACTGGGGAGCCTGGTCGAGCTTCTGCACGAGTCCGGGCACGCGATTCACATCGGCGCTGTCGACACGCGACCGGCCTTTGCCGACTGGCCCGACAGCGATCCATTCACCGAGGGGCTGGCCGACGTCCCGGCAGGGGAAGCCTACGAGGGAATCTGGCAACAGAAGTACCTTGGCGATTCCGTGACGACGGCCGAGTCGCTCCGCGAACGGTACAGCGCCGTGATGATGGACGTGGCGTGGGCCTTGTTCGAGCTGCGGATGCACCAGGATCCCGGGCGGGACCCGAACGTCACCTGGACCGACATCACCAGGACGTATCTGCGCATTGCACCGCATCCCGAGTGGTCGTGGTGGGCGATGCGAGGTCAGCTGGTGTCGAGTCCCGGCTACCTGATGAACTATGCGTTAGGCGCGATGGTCGCGGCCGATGTGCGGGAACGTGTGCGCGCGAAGCGCGGCGGGTTCACCACCAGTGGTGCAACGCTGTACGACTGGCTCAGCGATGCGCTCTATCAGTTCGGTCAGTCGAAGCCATCGCGCGAAGTGTTGGAGCAGTTCCTCGGGCGTCGCGTCGGGCCGGAGAGCGTGGTTCGCGAGCTGGAGCGAATGCGAAGGTCGTGAACGCCTAGTCTCTGATGGTCGCTACACCCGCCGGCGTGACGGGGAAGCGCGCGAATACCGCGGGGTCGTGTCCCGGGATCACCCACTCAGGGCGCGCGGCGATCGCCCGCATGCGGCGCTGGGCCGAAAGGTTCGACAGCGAGTCCAGCGTCTGCGCGATCGGACGCTGCCGCTCGAGGTTCTCGTAGAGGTACGCGTTGTCCGACGCGATGACCACGGTGCCCCCGCGCGTGCGGGCCGAGACGAACTGCGATGCGAACGTGTGCTTGCCACCGGTGTGCACGCGGATGCCGGGCCGGATCTCGGCGCTGTCACCCTCGGCGAGTCGAATGCGACCAGCGGTGAACAGCTGCCGGTACATCGCAGCGACCTCGGGATCGATCGCAGTCTGCTTCGCTTCGCCGGTGGCTCCCACGTAGTGCTCGAACTCCTCGCGCTGGAGCCAGATGCGCGCTCCCGGAAAGCGCTCGACGCCGTCGGCGTGATCCCAATGGATGTGGGAGATCACGATGTCGGTGACCCGCGCCGGGTCGAACCCGCCGCGCCTGAGGGCCGAATCGGGCATGACATAGTCGGCAGGTTTCCATTGGGTGATGAACTTCTGGCGCGTGAAGCCCGCGTCCACCAGGACGATGTCACCGTTAGGCGCGACGAGCGGCCAGACCATCATGGCGATGTCCAGGCGCCGAGCGCTGTCCACACCCGGAATGAGCGACCGCACACGGAAGCCTGGAATCGTGGCGAACCGAACGGCATGCGCTTCCCACGTCGCCTCCGGTCCCGAGCGTGCGCTCGTGCCGATGCATCCGACAGCCAGCATCAGGGCGGGTATCCAGCGTGACGCACGAGCTCTCATCGCCGTTCTCCACACAGGGCGCGATGACAATCACCATCGGCGCGACGATCCACCAGTCCCCGAGAACCTCGCAGCGGCAATCCGGACAGTCTCCGGCGGCGTAATCAGGGTGTGTTCGCCCGTCCGTGGACACGCCTCAACTCGCTCGTTATGCGCTCCCTGATCCTTGCCATCGCCGCTGCCGCTGGCATCCAGACCTTGCCGTCGTTTTCCGACCGAGCGGTCACCGTAGAACTGAAGACCTTCCAGTTCTCGCCAGACACCACTCGTGTCGCGGTCGGTACCGCGGTCACCTGGGTGAACCGTGACCAGGTCGAGCATACCGTCACCGGCGGCACGCCCCAGGCCAGGACAGCGGCGTGGAACCACGTGCTGAGGGACGCGGGCAGGTCGGCGACGAAACGGTTCGACCGGGCGGGCACGCACACCTACTTCTGCGACCGGCACCAGTTCATGCGGGGCACGGTCATCGTATCCTCAACTCGTTAGGAGATCAGTCCAAATGTTCCGCAATCTGAGCATCGCGGGCGTCAGTGCCGCCCTTGTTCTTTCACCCATCACCGGCCAGGCCCAACACGGGGACATGTCGCATGGCGGCGCGTCGTCCACACTGCGCGCCACACTGCGCACACTGCTGCAGGAGCACGCCTTCCTCGCCGCCAACGCCACCGGCGCCGCGCTCGGCGGTCGTAACGCGGAGTTCGAGGCAGCGGCCGGCGCCCTCGACATGAACTCGGTCGACGTGTCCAAAGCGATCGGTTCGGTCTATGGCACCGGCGCCGAGCAGGCCTTCCTGGCGCTGTGGCGCAAGCACATCGGCTTCGTGGTGGACTACACAGTGGGCCTGGCCACGAAGAACAGGGCCAAGAGCGACACAGCGGTCGGCGATCTCGTGCAGTACACACAGGACTTCGGCGCCTTCCTCGCGTCGGCAAACCCCAACCTGCCAAAGGATGCTGTGGCCGCACTGGTGAAGGACCACGTCCTCACGCTCAAGGCTGTGATCGATGCTCAGGCAACGATGGACGCGAAGGCGAGCTTCGGGGCGCTTCGCACGGCGGCGATGCACATGCAGAACATCGCCGATCCGCTGGCGGACGCGATCGCCAAACAGTTTCCCGCAAAGTTCGCGAATGGGATGTAGTCGCCCCTGGGGAGAAAGGCGGGGACGGCCGAGCGCCGCCCCGCCTTTTCTCGTGCAATCCTGCCTCAGATCCCCCCACGAGGCGGCAATACCCACTACGCTTCAGGTACGGCAATTCGGTGCTCCACCGCCTGGTGACCCCGAGCGACCGGAACAGTCCCTTTTCCGCGGGAGCGGAGTGGAGCCTCGATTGTGGCCAGAAAGCCAAACTACGACTTTGAGAAGCGCAGGAAAGAACTCGAGCGCAAAGCGAGAAAGGATGCCAAGCTCGCCGAGAAGCAACGCCGCAACGTCGAAGGCCAGCCGTCAGGTGATGGCGAGCCCCTGACCGGGTCCGAACCCGCGCCGGCGGCCGAGGGTTAGAAGGTCCCGCCGAGCAGCACGGCGTTACCAAAGATCGGCAGCAGCCCACGGAACAGGTCGCGGAAGTTGACGTCGTGCGCAAACGCGATCACCCGTCCCCTGCCGACGCGCTCGGTCCATAGCCACGGCGACAGGGCGATGCGCGCCGGCATCTCCGGCCAGAAGTAGCCAGCGAGCCGTACACGACCCTCCGGCGCGAACCGGATCACCGCTTCACCGGCGGTCAGGTCCTTCGGAACGGTGAGCACACGATCGGAGTTCGCGAACACGGGGATCTCGAGCTCGGCAACTCCGGCGAGCAGGGGCGAGAGCGTGTCGATCGTGGCCCGCGCGATCACGCCGGGGAGGTCGGTCTGCAGTGGCGCTCCCCCCGCACTATCGGCGCGAGTCGTGTCCCGGCGAACGCGGACGCGCGCGAGGCGCGTGCTCTCCTGCGCCAGCCAGGCGGTGGCGGCGTCGATGGTGATGAGCACGCCACCATTGCGCACCCAGTCACCCACACGCGTCCGGCCGGCGTCACCTAACGTGCGGTCCAGGGCGGCACCCGGGACGGACGGCACGATCAGCACATTGAACCCGTCGAGGCCAGCGGTGAGGAAGCTCGCATCCACCAGGGTCGTGGGATAACCCAGGCGCTGGTCCATCGCATACCACGTGAATCCCCAGGAGTTGCCGCTCACCGGCGTACCACTGAGGAGTGCGACTTTGGGCACGCGAATCGGGCGCACCGAGTTGGAACCGAGATCCGTACCTGCTTCCACCCCGGCAGACGCGATCGCGTAGACGGCGGCGCCGGCCAGCGTCGCCTGCTCGGCTACCACGTCGTGCACCGACGAGTCGTTGAACGCTACGCGCACAAGAAAGGCGCCCTTCGTAAACCGCTTGCCACCGGACGTGAACGGACGCGGTGCGTGCCAGACTCTCACGGAGTCCTCGAGCAGCGCTGCCAGCAGCCGGTTGGACGCTTCCGTGCCGGGCTCGAAGGCATATCCGTAGCGCGCGCGAGTCGCACGCGACATGGCATCGCGGGGGAGCTCACCCATCGCCGACAGCGAGGGGGGCAGGGTCCTGGTATGCCAGGCCCTCACGCGATAGGCGAAGGGCAGCGACCACGCCGTGATATCGTAGAACCGGTCAGGCTGACCCGTGCGTCGCATTTCCAATTCCAGCTTGATGAATGCGGAATCGAGCTCGGCGTCGGGCTCGAGCAGCGCCTTGGCGAGGTGTCCCTGCGGTTGCGCGAGGTCCACGACGTACGCGCCGGCCCGCACTCGTGTCGACGGTGCCGCCGTCTTCTCACCGAACAACGTCGCGTCGCGCAGGTCCGCGTCACTCGTCAGGCGCATCACGTCGATGCCGTTGGCCTTCAATCGCAGCGCGAGGGTGTCGGCGCGGCCCTGGCCGTCGCGCTCGAAGACGACGCTGCGCATGGGTCCGGCGGCATGGATACTGATGGCGTCACGACGCGACTTCGCGTAGTCGCTGACGAGCTCAGCGCGTCGCCGCGCGGATGTGCGCACGGTGGTCCACTCCGCCGTGTAGTGCTCCCAGGCGGCCTGCTTGAGCGTGCGTAGCGTGCCGTCGTTGCGGCGGATCGCCCCGCCCGACGAGGAGGCGGACTCGAACAGCATGCCGATCGAGCCGGTGAGCATCGGCCAGCCTTCGCCGTATCCCGGATAGAAGGAGTCGTAGCCTTCGCGACGAAAGTACGACCAGCCGTGCGCATCGAACGCCGCGCCGTGTGCCGCGGCAAAGATGTCGAACCACTTGAAGAGATGCTTCGGATTGTTGCGGTTGTCGGGCTCCCGGGGTGGCGCGAAATAGAAGGTCGCGCTCGACCCCTGCTCATGCAGGTCGACCGCAACGTGTGGCATCCATTTGAGAAACGACGCGACACGTCCCTGCGATTCCGGATGCGACAGGATGAACCAGTCGCGATTGAGATCGAACGAGTAGTGGCTCGTGCGTGGTCCGGGCCATGACCCGGCGTTGTTCAACGCGCCGGGCTCGGTGGGCAGCGACCGGAAACTCCACAGGCGTTCGACGTCGTGGGTGTGACGCTCCCGACCATCCGGGTTCTGCATGGGGTCGATCAGGACAACCGTGCTGTCGAGCGCCAGGCGTGTCTCGGCGTCGGTTCCGGCGGCCAGCTGATACAGGAGCGCGATCCCCGCTTCGACGCCTGACGCCTCGCCGCCGTGCACCGAGTGCGCCAGCCAGACGATCGACGGGCTACGCCTAACGGCCGCCTCCACTTCGGCCGTGGATCCGGTCCGCGGGTCGGCGACGCGACGGGCGTCGACCTGCAGGTCGGCGAGGCGCGCCATGTTCGCCTCCGACGAGACGGTGATGAGCAACATCTCACGCCCTTCGAACGACCGAGCAACCGTGTCCACCTTCACGCGCCGTGACGCGGAAGCGACGCGCTCGACGTAGCGAAGCATGGCTCGGTGTGTGGTGAAGCGCTGGCCGAGGTCGTAACCGAGGACCGACCGGGGTGTGGGCACGCGCGGGTCATAGGTGCTGCCGGCCTCCGAGTATGGGTGCTGCGCTGCGGCAGAACCGGCGAAGACCGCGAGCAGGGCTGGAAGGACGAGACGGCGCATGGCGAGGTTGTGAGGGTCGGGCAGCGACGCGCGAATGTACGCCAGGGGCACATCCCCACCAAGGGCGTGACATGACGACTGGAGCCCTCTGGTCTTCGGCCGTAGCTTGGACCGTCGAGGCCAACCGACCCGCATTCGCGACGTCAACTCCCGTCACCCGTCCCGTCTCACACATGTATTCCGCCATCCTTATCACGCACAATCTCGTTAGGTGGGTCGTCGTGCTCGCCGGACTCTGGGCGTTCTGGCATGCCTGGCGCGGCTGGATGCAGCGAGCCCAGTGGACCGACGCCGATCTGAAGGCCGGCAAGGCGTTCGCGGCCACGATCTCGCTGCAATTCGTGCTTGGGGTACTGCTCTACGCGGTCAGTCCCCTGACCCGCCAGGGGATGGCGGACATGGGCGCGGCGATGTCGGACCCGGCGATGCGAAAAATCGTGGTGGAGCACCCCGTGATGATGCTGATCTCCGTAGCGCTCACGCACATCGGGCTCTCGCGCGTCCGGAAGGCGAAGAGTGATTCCGGCCGATTTCAAACGGCCACGATCTGGTGGGGAATCGCACTGGCGTCGATTCTGGGCTTCATCCCATGGGACCGGCCACTGCTGCCGTTCTAGAGACGGGAGACGGGAGGTAGGAGTGGAGATCTGCTGCGGAGTGCGGCTCACGCTCTCCGGTCTTTGTCTCCCGTCTCGGTCCTACGGCACCCTGCTGCAATACGCCCCACCGACGCAGCTCTCGGGCACGTAGGTTTCGCTCTCGACAAGCCATTGACCATTGATTTCGCGCCACTTCGCGAAGTAGGCCCCGCCAATCGTCAGCCGACCGTCGGCGTCCGTCCAAGAGCCGGTCCAGCGTCCCAGCTCGCTCGCCATCCGCCACGGGCCGAACACCCTCACCCGCTCCGGCGTCCGTCGATACACCACGTCCGGACGGGTCCGGAACTGATCGGCGAGGCGCTGCGCGTTGGTGTCGCGACCCAGGATCGCCGCTGAGTTGGACGACAGGACCATGACGGACGGTGCGAGGATCGCCGCGATTCCGGCCGTATCGTGACGGGCGATCGCTGCATTCGACGATTCGCGGCGTCGTCGAATTTCCGCGGCGTCGCGATCGTCCGCCGCGCGCTGCGCGGGGAGAGGCTGCGTACTCAGCAGCACGAGCGCGCCGACGAGGACCGCGGCATGACAGGCGGTTTGAAACATAGGGGTTCTCGGTGGGCCCGATCATGCATGATCGTGGCAGTGAGTTGGGGAAAATGAGGGAAGGCTGGCCGCCAAACCCGGGTAGATTGGTCAGATGCGCGCGCTGGTCATCCTCCGCTACCTGACTCCGCTGGTCGTCTCGTTTATCCGGGATTGGCGGCGCTGGATCTGGTGGGGAAAGGGTGTCGAGCGCACTCCGGAGTTCCACCAGGTCCGCGCCGAACGCGTCGTGGAGACCCTCGCCAGGCTCGGCCCCTCGTTTGTGAAGATGGCGCAGATCTTCGCATCGCGCTCGGACCTGATCCCGGAACCATACGTCGGCGCGCTGTCGGCCCTCACCGACCAGGTCCCGCCGGTCCCCACCACGGCGATCCGTCACGAGATCGAGCACTCCTACGGGCGCACGCCCGAACAGCTGTTCGATATGTTCGAGAACGAGCCCCTTGCCGCGGCCTCGTTAGGACAGGTGCATCGGGCGCGTCACCACGGGCGCGACGTCGTCATCAAGGTCCTGCGTCCCAGCGTCGAGGAGCTGGTGCGCCAGGATCTCGCCGTGTTCCGGCCCCTGGTCGCCTGGTTCGCACGGCGCTTCCCCAATCCGCATATCCACAACGCACGCATCGTCATTGAGGAATTTGCCGTTCGCGTGTGGGAGGAGATGGACTTTGTTCGTGAGGCCGCCAATGCGATCGAGATCGGGGAAAACTTCCGCGGGAATCCCCGCATCATCGTCCCGGAAGTCATTTCCGAGCTGACACGCCCGCGCGCCCTGGTGCTCGAGTACGTTGAGGGCACGCGCGTGGACCGCATCCACCCGCGCCATGGTGACTCCACGCACGATCCGCGAGGGGTCGTGAGCCATGTGATGGAGCTCTACCTCAAGATGATGCTGGTGGACGGCTTCTTCCACGCCGACCCCCATCCCGGCAACATTCTGGTCGCGCCCGACGGTCGCATCGTCATCCTGGATTTCGGCATGGTGATCCGCGTGTCCAGACAGATGCGCGCCGATCTCGTGGCTACCGTGTTCGCCGCCATCCGTCGCGACACGGATGGCATTCTCGATGGATTCCGCTCGTTAGGCCTGCTGGCACCGGAGACCACCAACGAACAGCTGCGTCCACTCGCGGACCGGCTCATGAGCATCGCCTACCAGCCGTCCACCATGACCGAGCGTGTACAGCTGCTGGCGCAGGAGGTGTTGGCGACGCTCTATGACTGGCCGGTCCGCCTGACGAGCGAGATGGTCTACTTCGCCCGCACGGCGGCGCTGATCGAGGGGCTGGGCGTGCGCTACGACGCGCACTTCAACCCCATCGACTTTGCCGCCCCGATTGCGATCAAAATGCGCTCGCAGATCCTCCGGTCGCTCAACATGGACGACGGCCGCTCGGCCGTCGACTATCCGACCATCGTGGGCGCGGTACTCGGCCGGGCCGCGCGCGCGGTCGTTGACTGGTGGGACCGCATCTCGATCGTGACCAGGGCCAGGGAAAACGGCCGCGCCCCGAGAGCCCTTCTCCCCCCCGCCACCTCCGCGGTGCGCAACGGCTCCCGCGAGTCTTGACTCCCTGGTCGGCTCAGGCAGAGTTGAGCCGTCTCCTGTTCCTGTCTCCTGGCTTCTGTCCCTCGGCTGCAGGCTCCCGTCCTTGACCTCCTCGCGTCGCACCTTCCTGACCAACCTCGCCGGCGTTGGCGCCGCTTGGTTCGTAGCCGATTGGGCGGCCATCAACTCCGCGGCCGCCTACGCCGGCCAAGCAGTCAAGCAACAGCCGCCTCCACCGTTTCAGGTGCTCACGCCCGACGAGGCCGCACAGCTATCGGCCATGGCCGAGCGCATCATGCCCACGACCGACACTCCGGGGGCGAAGGAAGCCGGTGTCATCTATTTCATGGATCGCGCGTTCGCGACCTTTGAGAAGGAACACATCGGGGATATGCGCCAGGGCCTGGCGGATCTGCGCAAACGCGTCGGACGTCGAATGAGGGGCGCCACGTCTTTTGCCGCGCTTTCACCCGCCGACCAGGATGCCATTCTCAAGGACATGGAGGACAGCGATCTGTTCGGCGGCGTCCGTTTCATGACCATGTCCGGGATGTTTGCCAATCCCGAGTACGGCGGCAATCGGGGCCAGGTCGGCTGGAAACTGATCAACTTCCAGCCGCGCGCCTCCCACTCGCCACCCTTTGGATACTATGACGCCGAAGCGGCGAAGGGGCGCTGACCGATGACCCAACAGGGCAGGGTGACGTTTCCCATTTCCTCGACTGTCGACTTCGTGGTGGTGGGATCGGGGGCGGCCGGCGGCATCGTGGCCAAAGAGCTATCCACGCGCGGCTTTTCCGTGGTAGTCCTCGAACAGGGTCCGCGACTCGGTCCACAGCACTTCGGCCACGACGAGCTGAAGTACTGGTTCCACAGCGAGCTGGCGACAAAGGAGCCCTTCACCTGGCGTCAGAAAGCCACCGAGGAGGCGAAGGAGCGCGCCGGCTGGCTGTCGTACGCGCGCATGGTGGGCGGGAGCAGCGTGCACTTCACCGCAAACTTCTGGCGTTTCCGCCCGATCGATTTCGTCGAACGCAGGAAGCTTGGTCCCATTGCGGGCACCACGCTCGTCGACTGGCCCATCACCTACGATGAGCTGGAGCCATACTACACCAAAGTCGATTGGGAAATCGGCGTGTCCGGGGCACCGTATCCGGGTGAGGGACGGCGCTCGCGACCGTATCCGGTGCCGCCGCTCCCCATCAAATCAGCGGGTGTGTTGCTCGAGCGCGGCGCGCGGAAGCTGGGATATACGCCCGTCCCAGCACCAATGGCCATTCTGTCGAAACCGCACAACGGTCGATTGCCATGCCAGCACTGCGGCTTCTGTATGGGACACGGGTGCGAGTACGGCGCCAAGAGCTCGACGCTCGCCACCGTCATCCCGGTCGCGGAGAAGACGGGTCGCTGCGAGGTCCGGCCCAACAGCTACGTGCGGAAAGTTCAGCTGGACAACGCAGGACGCGCGACGGGCGTCGTCTATTTCGATCAGGGCAAGCGCGAGCAGTTCCAGCGCGCCAAGGCGGTGGTCCTGTGCGCCAACGGTGTCGAGACGCCGCGTCTGCTGTTCATGTCGAAGAACCAGGCCTTCCCCAATGGTCTCGCCAACTCGTCAGGCATGGTCGGGCGGAACCTCATGTTCAACGGAGGCGCCACGCTGGCGGGCGAGTACGAGCATCCGCTGAACGAGTACAAGAGCGCCGAAGTAACCCGGCTGGTGATGGACTGGTATGACAGCGACCCGAAGCGGGGCTTCTATGGCGGTGGTGGGATCGATGCGCGCTTCGATGCGGCGCTGCCGATTGGTTTTGCGCTACGCAACCCGCCCAAGGGCATTCCGTCCTGGGGGCCGGAGTTCAAGAAGTGGCTCGCGCACGTGTACACGCGACAGATGACGATGTACAGCCACACCACGTCTCTGCCCATGGAGCGGAACAACGTCACGCTCGATCCCAAGCTGAAGGATGAATGGGGCCTGCCGGCGCTCCGCATCACGTACGAGGATCATCCGGACGACATCAGGATCATGAAGTTCCTGAACGCACGCGCCAGGGAAATGCACGATGCGGCCGGCGCGAAGCGCACGTGGGGGAATGAGCCCGGCGTTTCCGGGGGAAGCGCCCATTTCCTGGGGACGTGCCGGATGGGCACCGATCCGATGAAGAGCGTGATCGACAAGGATCATCGCACGCACGACGTCCGAAACCTGTTTATCTGTGATGGCTCGAGCCTGGTGACGTCGGGACGCGGCCAACCGACGATGACGATCATGGCACTCGCCTTTCGAGCGGGCGAGAAGATCGCCGAGTTTGCCAGGCGGGGAGACATATAGCCGGCTGCTACGAGATGTGAGGACGCGAACGGTCGGCCGCGCCTCCCTCACGAACGACAACGGTCGCGTCGACGGGGGAGAGCGTCCCCTCGCAGCATGACAGCGCCGATGACCGCGCGTTCGCCGAGACGCTCGCGGCGTGGGAGCGGTGTGCGCCTAGCGCGTTCGACGGGCCGGACCGGACGCCTGCGGTGCCCCTCGTGGCGCCGCATACTGCATCCGCGCGATGATGGTCGACGCACGCCGCGATGCAATGGAGCCTTTGGGAGACCATCGGCGTGGTGCAGGAAGCACCGCTGCGAGGCGTGCCGACTCATCGCGCGTGAGCTGCTTGGCGGGTTTCCGGAAGTGCGTGCGCGCCGCGATCTCTGCCCCGAACACGCCATCTCCCCATTCAGCCAGGTTGAGATACAGATCGAGAATCCGCTCCTTCGTCACGAAGGTCTCCAGCACCAGGGTCAGGTAGGCCTCGTACCCTTTGCGAATGTATGAGCGACCCTCCCACAGCCAGAGGTTCTTTGCCACCTGTTGCGTGATGGTCGACGCCCCTCGCAAACGACGGCCACGGCGTGCCCTCTCGAGCGCGCTCTCGATCTCCCTGACATCGAACCCGTAATGCAAGTAGAAGCGGTCATCCTCGCTGGCCAGCACGGCCCGCCGAAGATGCGGCGAGATCTCGTCGCGTGACACGACATCGCGTCGCGGATAGACTGGGCGCTTGCCCTCGAACCAACGCTGCACGGTTCGGCGGAGCATGACCATCGTCGTCAGCGGCTGCACGAAGTTGAGCGGCAGTGCGAGCACAATGGGCCCGAACGCCGCAAGCAGCAGGACGATCAGTGCGACGCGTCGAATTCTACGGAGGAGGCCGCTCTTCACGAAGCGAAACTTCGACGAGGGGAGCCTCCTTGCAAGCCCGCGTCCCCGAACTCGGGCTTCCCCTGCCCCTCCGACCGCTCGTGCCTCCCCGTTGTCCCGAGCCAGGAGCAAGTGACACCACCGCTCCCGGTGGCTAGAATCCCGAATGCGCCGACATCTATCGTTCCGCTCCCTGGCCCTCGCGGCAGTCCTCGGCGTGCCAGCGGCAGTCGAGGCGCAAGGTGTCCGGGTCCGAACCGGCATCGAAGTCCTCCTGTCGGATTCGCTGCACCTCATCCGCGGAAAACGCGTCGGGTTGATCACCAACCACACCGGCGTAGGACCGATGGGCAAGAGCACCGTCGACCTGCTGCATTCGGCCCCGAACGTCCGCCTAACGGCGCTGTATGGGCCCGAGCACGGCATCCGCGGCGTGGCCCGCGCCGGCGACAAGATCGCCTCCTCGGTGGACTCGGCGACCGGTGTGCCCGTGCATTCGCTCTACGGGGACACGCGGGTCCCCACCGCGGACATGGTCAAGGACGTCGATGTGCTGATCTTCGACATCCAGGAAGTCGGTGCTCGCGTGTACACGTACCCGTGGACGATGGCGCTCGCCGCCGAAGCGGCGAAGAAGCCGTTCATCGTCCTCGATCGGCCCAATCTGATTCGCAACGATCGGGTGGAAGGAGGCGTGCTCGATCCGAATTTCCGATCGTTCGTCGGCCAGTATCCCGTGGCCATGCGGTACGGAATGACCATCGGAGAGCTCGCCACCTGGCTGGTGACATCCGGCCAGCTCAAGGCGGACGTCACCGTAATCCCCATGCAGAACTACAAGCCCGGCCTGTGGTGGAACGAGACGGGTCTGGGGTGGGTCAATCCGTCGCCGAACATTCGTTCGGGTGATGCGGCGCTCCTGTACACAGGCACTGTATTCTTCGAGGGCACCAACGTCAGCGAAGGACGCGGCACCATGATGCCCTTCCAGATGATTGGCGCCTCGTGGCTGACCGACGCCGGCGCGATTGTCCGGGAGCTCAATGCGAAGAATATCCCCGGTGTCGTCTTCGATTCTGCCAGTCAGACCATCGAGGCCGGTTACAAGTTTGGCGGTGAGAAAATCCCCGTGATCCTCGTCGTTGTCGCAGACCGTGAGCTCGTTAGGCCCCATGTGGTCGGCCTGCACTTGCTGCGGGCCATATACAAGCGCCACCCGAACGACTTCAAGTGGCGCGAAAGCGCGATCGACCGGTTGTCGGGCTCGGACCGGCTGCGCAAAGCCGTGGAGCGCGAAGGTGGCATTGAGGAGCTGATTCCAATCCTCGATCGCGAATCCATGGAGTTCGCGGCCCGGATCGAGCGGATCCGACTCTATCGATAGGCTAGCTGTCCGTCTGGCGCCACACTGTCTGTGAGCGGAGCGGGGAGCGAAACCGCGCTCCTGAAACCGCTTCGCCGGCGGGAGCGTAGGCCGGTCACCATGCCACTCCTTGAAGCTGTGCGGCTGGCCCTTGCCACGATCCGCGCCCAGAAGCTCAAGAGCTTCTTCACCCTGCTCGGTGTCACGATCGGCGTCATGTTCCTGATCGCCATTGTGTCGATCGTGAACGGGATGGGTCGCTTCATGGAGGACGACCTGGTTGGCAAGCTTATCCCCAAGTACTCCTTCGAGTTACGTCGTCGCCCCAACATCACCATGGGCGACATTGACGATGCGACGTGGCGCGAGTGGTCCCAGCGCCCCCGGCTTCGTGAGGACGACATCCAGCCGGTGATCGGCGAGCTACCTCCCACCGCGACGTGGGCGGTCTACTCCGAAGACAGAGTCAACGTCGAGTCCAAGTACGGCCGTCCCCGCAGCGTCAGCCTTTCCGTGGTTGACGGGGACTGGTTTGCCCAGAAGAACATGGGAGTGACCCAGGGCCGCCTTCCCACGCAGCAGGAGTACGAGCTGGGGTCGACCGTGGTGGTGATCGGGCAAGACCTCAAGGACCACTTTTTCCCCGTGGTGGATCCCATCGGTCGCGAGGTGACGATTGGCGCGATTCCGTACCAGGTCATCGGGGTCGCCGAAAAGCAGGGAAGCGCGTTCGGCATCTCCCTCGACAAGTTCGCCGTCGTTCCGTACAAGACTCCGGCGCGACGACTGGTGAACCCGGCTCGGATCATCGATGGGCTCATCATCAAGCTGCCGGACGAGCAACAGATGCAGGCGACGATGGAGGACATCCGCGTGTTCATGCGTTCGCACCGTGGACTTCGCCCATCACAGCCGGACAATTTCTCGCTCCAGACGTCGGACAGCGCGCTCGAGTTCTGGAAGAAGATCCAGGGGTTCCTCGTGCTCGCCGGCATCGCGCTTCCCGCGATCGGTCTTCTCGTCGGCGCAATCGTGATCATGAACATCATGCTCGTGGCGGTCGCCGAACGGACCCGCGAGATCGGGGTGCGGAAGGCATTGGGTGCCAAGCGCCGCGACATCCTGTCGCAGTTCCTCGTGGAGTCCACCACCTTGGCCCTCCTGGGCGCCTCGTTAGGTATCGCCATCGGATTCGGCCTGGCGAAACTCATCGCCGCGGTCTCACCGCTGCCGACGTCTGTGGAGCTCTGGTCGGTGATGGTGGCCGTGGTCGTGGGTGGCGGTGTCGGCATCATCTCGGGGGTGTACCCGGCGAGTCGTGCGTCGCGGCTCGATCCCGTGGCTGCGCTGCGTCAGGAGTAAGACATGGCACTCGGCCCCCGGTTGTCGGGACTCTTCGAGGGCGTGGTCATTGCGATCGACGCGCTGCGCGCCAATCGCGTTCGCGCGGCGCTCACGATTCTCGGCATTGCGATCGGCGTGTTCGTAGTCGTCGTGATGTCGGCGGCAATCAACGGCATCAATCGCGGTGTCGCTTCGGAGTTCGAGAAGGCGGGACCCACCACGTTCTTCGTCAACCGGTTTCCGATCACGCTCGAAGCGTGCGACGACTCCGATGACACCTGCAAGTGGCGGAGCAATCCGCCGCTGCGCCTGAGCGAAGCGGCGGCGATCAAGCGGCTGCCGAGCATTCAGGGGGTGAACATCGGCAGCGGGACGAACGCCGCGCTCAAGTACCACGACCGCATGCTCCCCTCGGCCCGGCTCACTGCCACCACCGCCGATTGGCTCGAGACGAGCGGCGGCGACGTGACCGAAGGCCGCAATTTCACCGCGGCCGAGGACATGAACTCGGCCCGCGTCCTCGTGATCAACGAGGAAATGAAGAAGCGACTGTTCGGCGAGCAGACGGACCCGCTGGGCAAGGTCGTGCAGGTCAACCGCTCGCCCTACGAGGTGATCGGCGTGTTCAAGGGCGGCGGCGAGTTCCTGGGATCACCGAGCCCCCGCGCCTACGTCCCATTCAGCACGGGGAACAAGTACCTCAACATCTGGATCGACTGGATCGACTTCACGGTGAAGCCACGGTCCAACTTCACGCGGGACGAAGCCGTCGACGACGTGGTGGCGACGCTGCGCGCCCAGCGCGGGCTGCGTCCCGCGCAGGAGAACACCTTTGCCGTCATCACGCAGGACAAGCTGTTCGAAACATGGGGCAAAATGACGGGCGTCTTCTTCCTCGTCATGCTCACCCTGTCCGGCATCGGGCTCATCGTGGGCGGCGTCGGTGTGGTGGCGATCATGATGATCAGCGTCACCGAGCGAACGCGCGAGATCGGCGTGCGCAAGGCGTTAGGTGCAACGAGGGGCACGATCCTCTGGCAGTTTCTCGTGGAGGCGGCCACCCTCACCGCCATCGGCGCGCTGGCCGGGCTGCTCGTGGGTTGGGTCGTGTCGCTGGCGATCCGGAGCGCGACGCCACTGCAGGCGTCGATTCCAGTTGGCGCGATCATCGCCGCCCTGCTCGCCAGCTGCTTCACCGGCGTGATGTTCGGACTGTTCCCCGCCTCACGCGCCGCGCGCCTGGATCCGATCGACGCGCTACGATACGAGTAAGGGAGACGGGAGATTGGCTCCGCGGTTGTGTCCTCCGGTCTCCCGCGTCCTGTCGCCCGTCTCTTAGGCCACCCTCCCCACTGCTGCCGGCGCCTTTGCCGTCGGCATCTGCTCCATGGCCCACTGCACACACTCGGCGTAGATCCCCGGCAGCCTGGTCGGGTCGAGACCAATACGGCCGGCTGCTTCACCAGCGGCTTCCCACAATCCGAGCTCGTACGATTCGACGATCATCATCGGATCGGCGTACGGTCCGGTGCGGTCGAGAAGCGCCTGCTTCACGTCGTCGTCGAGACTCACGCGCTCCAGCACCTCAGACATCGGCATGCGGAACACCGCGTCCAGAAGGGAGAAGAGTCCCATCAGGAACAGTGTGCCCTTGTCCAAGCCCGTGCCCGGCAGCGCCAGCTGTTCGCAGAAGTGCGCCCGCTGTACGGTCTGGCGGATGAGCTCATCATCGGCGCCGCGTTTGCCGGTGCGCGACGTCGCTGAGGCGAGGCCCAACCAGCGCATCACGTTGTCCCGGCCCACCAGTCGCAAGGCATGCGTGATGGACGTGATCCCGCGACCGCCTAACGCCGCCGAATTGACGATCCGCAGCAACTGGTAGGTGATACCGGGATCGGCGCTGATCACCCGCTCGAGCTCGCGCTCGGGCGTGTTGGGGTCGCGCGCCAGCGAGAGGAGTCGCAACGCCGTCGCCGTGGACGTGGGAATCTCGGCCGCGGGCAGTGGTTCCGGCCGACTGAAATGCGGCCCCTGGAAGACCTCGAACCCCAGCGCCAGACACGCTTTATGCAGTTTGGCATCGAGCACGTGATCGGCCACCACGACCTTGTTTTGCCGCTTGAGTGCTGCGACCAGAGCACCGAGCACGGCCGGATCCTGGCAGCGCAGGTCGATGCGCACCATCGCCGCGTACTGCAGCAGCCGGAGGATCGGTGAGCCGGTCTGCCTGGGGAGCTCGAACTCGTCGAGTGCGATCTTCACCCCTTGTCGGGCAAGTCGGGCCACACATTCTACCACTTCGTCATCCGCGCCGACGTCGGGTGGTACGAGGACGACGAGGGCCTGCGGTTCTGGGGTATCGAAGATCCGATCCAGAAGCTGCTGTCGAGTTGCGCGCACCCACGCCGGCAGGCCGGAGCGCAGGAACTCGAACGAGCCGCTCATGTAACTCCTTGCAAATGGGTCACTTCCATCCTCCGCCGGGCGGAAACGCAGCTCGTAGCCGACCGCTGAATCGGAGCGGTCGAACACGGGCTGTCGGACGAGGAAGATTTCGGACATTGGCGACCCGTAATGGAGCGAACACCGATGAGTATCGGCCGGGAGGCGGTCGAACTTCAATGCGCGGTCGCCTGCTGAGGCCGCCGTTACCCGCGTGGCACGTGCCCGTGCGGAACCGGGCCTAACGAGTCGAGCGCGCGATGGGTACCCGGATGGAGGACACGGACGAAGGCCCAGGCAACCTCACCAGTACCTGCCCCGTCACCCCCACTGGGACTGTCGGCGGTTCGCGGGACGGATGCCGCGAAGTAACCGGCACGACGCTCGCACCGGGTCAAGACTCCGGATAAATTTCGCCTGCCGCTTCGTTGGACGGGGAGCGGTTTCTTTTTTTCCCCCCGGAACCGATCGCATGCCCATCACGACGCCGACGTCACCTGCAGATCTCGCTGACGCTACCTGGAGCGACCTGGCGCCGCTATACGAGGAACTGGCGAGCGCGCCCATCGAGGGAGACCTGCCGGGATGGCTCGCTCGATGGTCTTCGCTGCAGGAGATCGTGGAAGAAGCGGCGACGGTTGCGATGATTGACTACACGTGCGACACCGCGGATCCTGCGAAAGAGGCAGCCAACCTGCGGTGGTCGGCCGAGATCTTTCCTCACGTACTCGAGCAGCACGTGCGGCTGGCGCAGCGTCTCGTCGATGCCGGGCGTGTGCCACCCGGGATGGAAATGGTGGTCCGCGAGTTCCGCACCGACATTGAGATTTTCCGCGAGGCGAACGTGCCGTTGTTCGCCGAGCTGGAGGAGCTGGTCGCCGCATACCAGAAGGCGACGGGTGGGCTGGAGGTGAACTGGGACGGCGAGCGCCTGACGATTCCGCAACTTCAGCCGTTCCTCAAGGTGAAGGACCGCGCGGTCCGTGAACGGGCCTTTCGCGCCGGTGCCGGGGCGTACCTCGAGAAGCGCGAGGACCTCGCCAGCCTCTTCGATCGCATGTTCCTCGTCAGGCAACACGTCGCATCGAACGCCGGGTTCCCCGACTTCATGGCGTACTGTTTCCAGTCCAAGCACCGCTTCGATTACACACCAGATGATTGCGCTCGCTTTCACGAGGCGGTGGAAGCCACGGTCGCACCGGTGGTCGAGCGGCTGATGTCTCACCGCGCCAGGGTGTTGGGCGTGGACCGGGTCCGGCCGTGGGATACGCTGGTGCAGCTCGAGTCCCGCGAACCCGTACGGCCGTTCAGTGACGCCAACGGGCTCGTGCAGCCGGCCCAGCGGATCTTCGATGCGCTGGATACGGAATTGGGTGACCAGTTCCGCGAGATGAACGCCGAGCGCCTCCTCGACCTCGCCAGCCGACCAGGCAAAGCTCCGGGCGGCTACTGCACGAACCTCTCCTGGCGGAAGAAACCGTTCATCTTCATGAACGCAGTCGGTGTGCCTGACGACGTGAACACCCTCGTGCACGAGGCCGGCCACTGCTTTCACGATTTCTCAGCCAATCGGTTGCCGTATCTCTGGCAACGTTCGGCGGGCCACGAAGCGGCCGAGTTGGCGTCGATGAGCATGGAGCTGCTCGCCTCGCCGTACCTCATCGCCCCGACGGGCTACTACACGCCGGAACAGGCCCGGGCCGTGGAGATCGAGCACCTCGAGGATCTACTTGGCAGTCTGGCGCACATCGCCAGTGTCGACGCCTTCCAGCGCTGGATCTACACCAGCGGACAGGGCCATGAGGCTGACGCGCGCGATGCCGCGTGGCTCACACTACGGTCCCGGTTCGAGCGCGGAGTGGACTGGAGCGGTCTGGAGCGCGAGCGCGTTGCCAGATGGTACAAGCAACTGCACATCTTCGAGCTCCCCTTTTACTACATCGAGTACGGGATCGCCCAACTCGGCGCCCTGCAGCTCTGGCGGAGTTCGCGAAACGACCCGTCGGTAACAATCTCCCGGTACAAGGAGTTCCTCGCGCTAGGCGGCACGCGCCCGCTCCCTGCGCTCTATGCAACAGCAGGTGCCCGGCTCATCTTCGACAGCCAGGGAATGGCCGAGCTGGTGGATCTCGTGGAAACCCGGATCATGGAGTTGCGCGGCTGACCCTCGCCGCACCGCGCTCTTGTTGACCACTCGTACCGATTGAGCTCCTGTCTGGCTATTTCGTGACAGAGCTTCCCGGATCGCGCTCCACGCCGATCGTGTAGTCGGTCGCCAGCGCTGCAATCGCCGCGACCGCGGCCCAGAACGGGAGCAACGCGGCGCCGACCACGCCCGCGCTGAGGGGCATGTCGAGCAGGGTTCGGCCTTTCGGATTCCGGACGATGATCCGGCGAACGTTTCCTTCGCGAATGATGTCCTTGAGCTTCTGCTTGAGGTCCTTGCCCGAAACCTTGAACTCTTCCATGTGATCTCCTGGCATTTCGCCAGCAGCCCCCCGGTCGCGTCAACGGGTGAGAGCGGCTTGATTGCTTTCTTACCCGGCTTACGTCCGTCCTGGTACTGCGAGTTTCGCCCAAGCCCCCATTGGGCGGCCTCTCTGCGCGAGACCGTGTGACGTTATTCTTCGCGAAGCCCAACCCCACCCCCACCCAACCCGGCATGGCAGCCAACGCCATTGTTGCACGCTTCGCTGACGGACGGACCGTAAAGGGCATGAGCCTGGACGTGGTTCCTGAACGGCCGACCTGTCACATCCGAACGGCGGAGGGGAACATGGTGGAGGTGGAGCTCAAGGACCTGAAGGCGCTGTTCTTCGTAAAGTCGCTCGATGGGGATCCTGAACACGTGGAAGCAGACGTCATCGCTCCGACCGATCCCCGGCTCCGCGGAGCCAAACTGGTCGACGTTCGGTTTCATGACGGGGAGCGTGTGGTTGGCGTTGCCATGCGGTATCCGCCCAACAAGCCGTTCTTTTTTCTCGTGCCGGTGGACACGAAAAGCAACAATCTCCGCATCCTGGTGAACCAGGCGCAGGTCGGTTCGATGACCGTCGTCTCCTCCGGTGCGTAAGCTCCTGCGCTCGCTGCTAGTGGCCGGACTCCTGTGTGCGCTCAACCGGTCCGCCGTCTGGGCGCAAGCGGAATCGGGAACGCCTTCGCTTTCGGCCGCCCGGGTGACCGGGCAGATCGCGCTTGGCACTGTGCTCACACCCGTCGCGTTCCTTGGTGCCGGGTGGGTGTCGGATCGGATGGCCGAGCGCTGGGGGTGGAGTGAAGAGCGATCGTCAACTGTCGGCTATGTCTCGGCGTACTCGGCCACGTGGCTGGCTGCGTCCGCCGGTCCGGCGTTGGTAGGGCGCGACGGCAAGTTCGCCGCTGCCCTGGGCGGGTCGCTGGCCGGCATGGGTGCAGCCGTGGTGAGCGCCAGGCTCGGGAATCTGCTGTGGGACGCTGATCGGCGGAGGTGTGGCGTCGGGTGCTGGACGCTCGGTGCGCTCACCGTCGCGTTGCCCAGCATCGGCGCGACGTTGGCCTACAACGCCAGCCGCAAGTAGCACCCCCGCAGACCAAGCAGAACATGCGGACACAGACGGCACCGGCGCGCGGTTCCGTGATGTGCTGCGTCGTTAGGTGACGGCGTCCGGAGGATTTCGGTTCGTCACAGGTTTCCAGGCTCGTTTATCCCTCCGCCACGCAGCAGAGCCGGGGGCCGTTGCGGGGGGCGCGCCGCCATGCTTAGGTGTATGAGGAGCCGTATCCAAACGTCGGCGTAACCCATCCGCTGTCCGAACCATGCTCAAGTTCATCGCAATCCTGTCGCTCGTCGCCGGTGGTGCTGCCTCGGTGTCGGCGGGAAAGCCCCGGTCGGTACCACACACCCCACCCGCGACCGTGATGCAGGTCTACAAGTCGCCCACGTGCGGATGCTGCAAGGCGTGGGTCGACAAGATGCGCGGGGCGGGCTTCGAGGTAAGAGTCACGGACCTCGACGACAACGCGCTGCAGGCCGAAAAGGCCAGACGAGGTGTGACGGAGAATCTCGGGTCGTGTCACACGGCGATCGTGAACGGATATGTCGTCGAGGGCCACGTCCCCGCTGAGGACATCAAGCGGTTGCTTCAGGAGAAGCCGGCGGTCGCTGGCATCGCCGCACCCGGAATGCCCCGCGGCAGCCCTGGCATGGAAATGCCCAACGGGGCCAAGGACTCCTACACTGTTGTCGCGTTCACGAAGTCGGGTAAGACGACAGTTTTCGCGAAGCACTAGGTTGTGTGTGTCGCCGGTGGCGCATGTCCTCCTCCGAAGCAGCGCGGTTGTTCAGCTGATGGCTTGCGCATCGGATCCCACGCTCCCCGACGCGCCATCTGCGGACTGGTTGCGTGGGGTACAGCTCAGCTTGCCGGGCGCTGCAGCGCCGTTGACTCTCGAGGCAGAGGCCTGGCGCTCGTTCCAGCCGCCCAGCACGTCACGGGGCGATCCGCTGATCGTGATCGCCCGATTGACAAGCACCGCGCCGATCGATCCCGCAGTACAGCTCGATACGCTGTATATCGCGCGCGACCAGGAGGTCTGGATCGGGGTGGCCCGGGAGGAGCAGCCCCGGGCGGCCAGCGCAACCATGGTGGAGTTCGTTGGACGCAATGGTCCGAACTGGAGGCCGGGAGGCTCGATTGACGTGGTGGCGCGGGTGGTCCGCCCGGATGGAACGTTCGCGCTCCTCCGAGCGCCTCGCGCTGCCGTCGCACGCGTCGATTGATCACCCGCGCCCCCTGATCATGCGCTTCGTTCGGCCACTCGGTGTTTGCCTGTTGTGCACGGCGGCCCTCGGAGCGCAGCAGCCGGCGCCGGGCTCGGCTCTGTCGGCCGGCGCCGTCATGGTGTACCTGGCAAACGGGACGGACCGGATGGAGTGGCCGGTGGATTCGGTGCAGCATGCGGTGGAGCAGGGTGGCAAGGCCGGGGCTGTGCGCGTGTTCTACGGCCCGCGCGCCGATGCCCCCGCCGCGTTCTCGCGGACGGTGTGGTCCGACGGAACGGTGCTCCATGAGTGGGATGTCCGCGATCGGAAGTGGGTGGCCCAGCGTCCGGTGGTGCCTAACGGGCGCGTGATCGCCACGAGACTGAATGGCGATACGATCGTATACCAGACCGCGACCGCTCGGCAGTCGACTGCGGGTGGGGTGCTGGTGGAGGTTCTCGAGACGACGGTCACCACCTACGACGTCAACGGTGGCGTCAAACGCAAGCTCACGGAGCTGTACGCGCCGGCGCTGCTCACGGCGGTGCAAGGGGAGTTTGCGCGACCCGATCCCTCGCGAGCCGGAGCCTGGATCGTGGAACAACGATTTCAGCTCACGGAGTACCGAACCAGACGTGGAAGTACGTCGTAGCCTACACAGACGCACCGCCACACGAGTTGCGACCATGGCGTCTACCTCGATTTCTTTGATTTCATGGCCACGTCACCAGACCCGTTGAGCGGACCTGCAACCCCCGACGAGGAGGAGCTCCTCGCGCTGCTTGCGGCCGCGGCGGTGCCGCTGCGCGCGCCGTCGCCGTCTCTGCGGGACCGGGTCCTCCGCACTACGGCGCTCGCCCTGGTGTTCGTCGACCGTGATCAGGGCATCTGGCTTCCCCAACCAGACGCATCCGTCGCCACCAAGGAGCTCTATCGCGATTCGACGGATCGACTCACGAGCCGATTGGTCCGCATGCGGAAAGGAGCAGCGCTTCCGGACGCGGCGCTATCCGGCGCACGCAGTTTGTTCGTGCTGAGCGGAGAACTCCAGGGAAACCGTGCCACAGTTGCGACCGATGATTGCGTGGACGAGGGAAGGGAGCACGCCCCGTGGACGGCCACCGCCGACACGCTGTTGCTCGACTTCTCTTCGGGAGACGACGGGGCAGTGCGGACGACGATTCATCCATCCGCGGATGCGACCTGGGTGCCGCAGACCCCGCAGATCACCATCAGGCTGATAACACAAGCAGTAGACCCGGCTCGTCAGCTGATTGTGGTTCGCGCTGAGCCAGAGGCGACACTAGTCGAACATGAGCACGCCGGAGTCGAGGAACTGTACGTCCTGCAAGGGAGTTGCGTCGTCGAAGGACGCGAGATGTGCGAGGGCGACTACCACCGCGCCTTGGCGGGTACGTCCCATCGCCCCACGCGAACGGGGGCGGAGGGGTGTGTGCTCTTGTGCAGCAATCGGTTTCTCGAGCACGTACGCGCGTAAGCGCCTAAGCTGGTCGCCCGTCTCGGCCAGCGTTTTCTCCGGCATTCGGTCTCACTCGCCTCCTGCCTCGTCGGCTCCCCGGTTCACCCGTTACCGTTTTCCCGTTCACGCGCTTGTCTCCTCCCGTCCTCATCGGCGTTCCCTTCGACGGCGCGTCTTCCTACCTTCGCGGATCTGCGGCCGCACCGGCGACCATCCGCCGCGAGCTTCGAAGCGAGTCGTCCAACATGTGGTCCGAGCACCTGCAGGACCTCGGTGTCCCTGGGGCATTCGACGACGCCGGTGATGTGCGGTTGGGCACGGATCACCGAGCCGATATCGAGACCGCGATCGCCCGCCTGCTCGACACTGGGGGCCGACCCATCGCGCTTGGTGGCGACCACTCGATCAGCCATCCCGTCGTGAGCGCGGTGCGGCGCAAGCACACGCGGCTCAGCATCCTCCACTTCGACGCGCACAACGATCTGTATGATCACTACCACGGGGATCGCCACTCGCATGCCTGTCCGTTTGCGCGAATCATGGAAGCGGGACTGTGCGACCAGCTTGTGCAGGTCGGCATTCGCGCCATGACCGGGCCCTTGCGCGAACAGGCCGATCGATTTGCAGTGGACGTGATCGACATGCAGCGGTGGATCCGCGGCGACCGCCCGGTACTGCGGTATCCTGTGTACATCTCGCTCGACGTGGACGCGCTGGACCCTGGTTGTGCCCCCGGCGTCTCACATCGGGAAGGCGGAGGCCTCACGACACGCGAAATCATCGCGCAGCTTCACGCCATCGACCGCCCGGTAGTGGGCGCCGACCTCGTGGAGTACAATCCGTCGCGAGACGTGGACGGCGTCACGGCGAGTGCCTGTGCCAAGCTGCTCAAGGAGCTGATCGCGCTGATGTTGCGGCACCCATAGGATGATCGCTGTCCCGGCAGCAGCAGGTTTGTGCATGGCGCCGCGCCCCCGGCGCTTCGCCCGGCACCTCGCGCCACGAGTCAGGATCGCGGTAGTCGTGGCCACACTGAGTGCCGCCTGCCTCGGTGAGGGCGACCTTGCGGTCTCCGGACCGGCGAAGTGCGGCCGTCCCGCCCAGATACCGGACACGGTGGCTTGCGCGGTCATTTTCGGGACGGTCACCAATACTCGAGGCGACGCTCTGGATGGCATCGAGGGGAGCGTGCGTGTGTCCGCCACCTGCGGCTGCCGGGACGTGACCCTGCAGGTCGACGAGCGCGGTATCTTTTCGGCGACGGTGTACCGCGTGGGGGTGGGAGGGCTGGTGCCTACAGCCGATACGGCCACGGGCACGGTGCTCGTGCTTGCAACCGCCCCGAAGTACCCGCGGCACTCCACGGGCGCCCCGTATTTTGACACCACGCGTGTTGTGATGCGGTTCGCGCCTGTGGGTAGCGCACCAGTGCCCCTCGAAACGCGTCTCAGAATTCCGATCCCGCTGCCAGGCACCTAACGAGACTTGTTCACCCGGCGCGAGGTCTCGCGTCGCCGATCCGTACCATCACACGACTCCAGGAAGGCCGTATGCTCGCTGCCATGGTCACGATGTCGCAGGTGCTCGAGGGACATGAGATCGAGGAAACGATGGGCGTTGTCCGCGGAATCGTCGTTCGGTCGCGTTCGGTGTTCGGGACCATTGGTGCCGCGCTGCAGACGTTGGCGGGCGGGAACATTTCGCTGCTCACCGAATTGTGTGAACGAACCCGCGCAGACGCCTTCGCCCAGATGATCGCGCACGCCGAAGTGCTTGGTGCGAACGCGATCATCTGTGTGCGATACGACGCCACTGAAGTCATGCAGGGCGTCAGCGAAGTCCTCTGTTACGGTACGGCCGTACGCGTTCGCCGGGTGGCGTGAGGGTGTCGTGTGAGTGACCTTGAACAGATCAGCGATTGGAGACGAAATGAGGGAATGGCGGCAGTGGCTGAGGGAGGCCATCACCCGGCTGGAGCAGGAGCGCGATGAGCTGCGGCTGCAGGTCCACTTCGCGAAAGCCGAAGCACGGGATGAGCTGGCCAGGCTCGACGAGCAGCTCGCCGAACTGAAGGGGCGAGCGTCGAGAATCGACGACGAGGGCCGGGACGCGCTGGAGGACATCGGCGGCGCGGCGCGGGCGCTCGCCGACGAGATCAGGGCGGGCTTCGAGCGGGTTCGGAAACTTTTCTGAACCGAGTCTCGCCACGGCAGGTCAGGACCGATAGATTCGCAGTTCCTTCCTGCCTGCCCGTGGATCGTTAGGCATGCCGCCTCGCCGCAAATCCTCATCCCGCAAGCCCGGCGCGCGCCTCGGCGCCAGCCGGTTCCTCGAAGCCGTCAGACACTGGGACACCGTCGTTGTGGCCGAGGCGCTGCGGGCGCACCCGGACCTGGCGGCGGCCACTGACCGAGTCGGCCGCTCGGCGCTGCATCTGTGTGCCGCGACCACGGTCGCAAAGTCCCGACGGCCGACGTCGGCATCGATTGCCACCGCCAAAACGCTGCTCAAGGCCGGCGCCAACGTCGACGCCGTGCAGCAGATCCCCGATGACGACGAGCCATTCCCGGCGAGTCCCTTGTGGCACGCCATCGCGCGCGGGAAGAACCGCGCCCTTGCCCGGTTCCTGCTCCGGCAGGGGGCCAATCCCGATTACTGCCTGTGGGCGGTGGTCTGGAGCGACGATGTGGTCACGGCCAGGCTCCTGCACGAACATGGCGCGAACCTGGACCTGACGTTTCACGGGGAGACACCGCTGCTGTATGCGACGCGGCTGCGGCGGACCCGAATGGTGAAGTGGCTGCTGCGTCACGGCGCCGATCCCGACATCGGCGATGCCAGTGGCCGGACCCCGCTCTCCTATGCGGTCAAGCGACGCTATTCCCTCGCGGAAGTCGAAGAACTGCTGCGACACGGCGCGAACGCATCGGTGCACGCGCTGGACGGGTCGACGCCACGCTCGCTCGTCGGTACCGGGCGCACGAGCAAGCTGTCGCAACTGTTGGATCGGTACGCGTCCGGCCCAAACCCTCCGGTGCAGGTGGCGTGACCGTGCTGATCCGGTCACCGCGGCTCACACTGCGCCCGCTGATTGCCGATGACCTCGATCGATTCTACGCCCTCAACCGCGACGCTGGCGTACGACGATTTCTCTTCGACGGTGACGAGTCGACCCGCGAAGAGGTTCGTGAGCGACTCCTCGACCGGAGCCTGCGGCTCTGGACCTCGGAAGGCGCGGGCCTGTTTGGCATTGCACGCGCGGCGCGTGACGAACTGATCGGATGGGCCGGCTTCTGGTGTTTCCATGAACCACCGGTTCGCGAGATTGGATACGCCGTGCATCCCGATCACTGGGGACAGGGGATTGCCGGAGAGGCGGCGCGTGCGGTGATGGCGTACGGGGCGGCGGTCCTCGGCGATCGTACGTTTCGCGCCAGCACAGACGCGCCTAACGAAGCATCGATCCGGGTGCTGAACAAGCTCGGGTTTACCGAGGAGCGCCGGAGTCCCGGTCGACTGCACGAGACCGTGCACTTCAGTCGCCCCCTCGCCGGTGTGCCCATCGACGACATCGTCGTCGTGCCAGCGCCCTGATGCCAGCGTCGGTCGGCCCCGCCGGGTGGATGCACATCGTCCTGTTCGCGGTGGGCCTGCCCATCATTGCGACGGCGAGCGCTCGCCGGCAGAAGAGTCGGCCGTGGCCGCCGCGGGCCGCACTCTTTCGATCGATTCTGCTTCAGCAGGCAGTGTTTCTCCTGCTGTCCCTCCTGGCCGCGTGGGCGGAAGGCGTCACGCTGGATGTGCACCCGAATCGCTGGTGGCTCACCCTGCTCGTGGCCGGGGGATCGGGCGTGGCACTCGTCACGGTGATGAAACCGTACTGGCGACGAGCCGTGGAACGTCGCGAACCCCGCGTGCAGCTCACGATGCCGCGGACGGTGGGTGAACGCCGACTGTGGCTGGGAGTGTCCCTGGCCGCGGGAGTCGCCGAGGAGGTCACCTACCGCGGCGTGCTGTTCACGCTCCTCGAAGGAGTCACTGGGTCGGCGTGGAGCGCCGCCGCCATTGCGTCACTCGCGTTCGGCGTGGGTCATTCGATCCAAGGCGCCAAGAGTATGGTGATCATCGCCGCGATCGCGGCCGGCATGCACGGCCTGGTGTGGCTCACGGGATCGCTCCTGGCGCCGATCGCGGTCCACGTGGCCTACGACGCGATAGCAGGTCTCACCTACGGGCGGCTTGCCGAGGAAATGGGCTACCCCGTCAACGAGCTCCGGCCCGCCGATGCGTGACACGATCGATATCGGGGGATCTCTGGTGACCATCGACCCACTCGATCGAGGCCGACATGCCGTTGCCTGCGCGCGCATGATGAGCTCGTCCGAGCCGTGGATCACGTTAGGCAGGACCTATGAGCAATCCCTGGCGGTGATCGACCTCGCAGGCCAGGAGGCGTATGCGGCGCTCGACGAGCGCGAACAGCCGATCGGTCTGCTGCTGCTCATGTTGCAGGGAACGCTCGTCGGTTACGTGCGCTCGCTCCTGGTCCACCCGGCCCGGCGTTCGCGTGGCGTGGGCGCTGCGTTGATGGACTTCGCCGAGCGGAGAATCCGACGGGTCTCCCCGAACGTATTTGTCATGGTATCGTCGTTCAATCCAGCAGCACAGCGCTTTTATGAGCGGCAGGGGTATGTGCGTATCGGGGAACTGTCCGACTCCATCGTGCGTGGCCATTCCGAGATCCTGCTGCGGAAGAGTGCCGGTCCGTGGGGGGTGTGGACGCTGGTCGGAGGAGGATAGAGAACAGGCCATGAAATCCCTCTGGAACGCGCACGACCGGGAGGAAGTCCTCGCCAGGTTTGGAACCCTCACCGACGATCACACGCCCCGGTGGGGACGCATGACGGCACCGCAAATGATTCGGCACGTGGCGTGGGCGCTGCAGATGGCGACCGGCGAACGACCGCTCCCGGTGCGGAGGACGCCGCTGCGCTACTTCCCGATCAAGCAACTGATCCTCTACGTGTTTCCGTTTCCAAAGAGCGCGCCGACAGACCCAGCGCTCGTGGTCAAGGACTCGCTGAGCGTGGCGGCGGAACGCCAAGCGCTCGAGGGGGCGATCGACACCTTCTGCGCGAGAGACAGGGAACGCGAGTGGCCCCAGCATCCTGCATTCGGTCCCCTCAGCGGCGAGGGGTGGGGGGTGTTCGCGTACAAACACCTGGACCACCACCTCCGGCAGTTCGGAGCCTAGGCGATGTCCGATGCCTTCCCGGATCGCCAGTGGCGGGGCCGTCCTGCCGTGCCGCGGTTCCGATTCGACGAGCGGACCGCGGTGCAGCGGCAGGGCGCGGCACTGCTGCTCCCCACGGCGGTCGCATCCCTCCTGGCGTACCCGGTGATCGAGCCGATGCTGGTCCGGATTGCCGGCGGCGTATGGGGCGCGCTCATCGCCCTGGTACTGGTGGGTGTTCCGCTGGGCGCAACCTGGACCATGGCGGACCGCGGCGTCCCCCCGGGCCGGGCGTGGAAAACCGGCGGCTTGTTTGCTTTCGCGAGTACGGCTCTCTACGCCTGGATCTTCAGCGGCGCGTGGGTCTAACGATCCCTGGCCAGACTCGTAAGGCCTAACCAGGGTCGCACCGCCAGCTGCCTGGCGAGATTGTGACCGAAGCGGCCTAACGGCTGTCTTGCCTTACGAGGCAGGGGCGTTCGGGAGTCCCGTCAGGCAGGGGGGCGCGAAAACACGGCATAACGTGTATAATGGTGCCCCACCGCCGGCAAAGCCGCCGCCCGGTCCCGAAATCCTAACGTCGTCGCTAGGCGCGCGAGCCGCCGGCGACCCTAGCCCGAGACCCTCATGGCAGCCAAGAAGAAGGCAGCGAAAAAGACGGCGAAGAAGGGCGCGAAGAAGGCTACCCGCAAGAGCTCCGGGTCCTCCGTCCCTGGCATCAGCCGTATCGACCAGGAATCCACGCGCACCCACGGCTACTTCGTACGCGTCGGCTACCACCGCACGAAGGAAGGCGCCTGGCGCCCCAAGCATCGCGCATTCTTCGGCGATGCCTCGCATGGTGGCAAGGACAAGGGCTTCAAGGCCGCGGTGAAGTGGCTCAAGTCCAAGCAGAGCTGAGCAGCACCCTGGAACGACCACGCTCACGGTCTGCTGCCGTGAGCGTTGTCGTTTCCTCCCTAACGACCGTCGTGTGATGCGTCGAGACCGGGCGACGGCGCATGCTCCGTTGCTGCCGCTCGTGCGAGCGTACTACCTCGCGACCCCCGCCTTCGTCGTCGCCGACGTCCTCTTTGGACTCAACATCCGGGCCGCCTTCCTCGAGACCGTCCCGGCGCTTAAGGGGCTCTATTACCTCGCCGCGCAGGCCCACTCACGGAGCGGGCACCGCACCGCTAGACTGGCCGCATGTCCACGCCCTCCGAGCCAGGGGCCCCCAGACCGGCTGCGGCGAGGCTGCTCGGTCGCTGGCGCCTCCTCAGGGCCGACGCAAACCTCGACTTCGCCCCCGGCGTCTCGATGGAGTTTCGCGCAGGGGGACGCCTGCTCTACGGGTTCGATGTCGGAGAGAACCGTCAGACCATTCAGCTCGTCTACCGGGTGGAAGGCGATATCCTCCACACCGACCACACCGGCACCACACACGAAGTCGCCACACGGTTTGAGTTTGGACCCGGCGAAGTGCTTATCTTCGACTTCGGTGGTCAGCGCGCCTGGTTCGTAAAGGAACTACAGCGGGGAGTGGGGAGTGGGCAGCGGGAGCGGTGATTCCAAGGGCTCCTGCCTGCTCCCGCTCCGCTCCCCCGTGCTCAGCTCTCCGCTCCCAATGGGTCGTCTCGAACAGATCTGGATCAAACGCTTCAAGCGTGGCCCAATGGACCCCGTCACCGACGCACAGCTGGAGGAAGGCCGGGGGATTGCCGGGAACGCCGATCGCGGTGGCAAGCGACAGGTCACGATCATCGCGCGCGAAACGTGGGAGCGACACATGGCAGCACTCGGCGGCTCAATCGATCCGGCGGAGCGGCGCGCGAATCTTCTCGTGAGCGGATGTGAGCTCGAGGACTCGCGCGGCAAGACTCTGCGCATTGGAACCGTGCGCATCATCATCCGCGGAGAAACCAAGCCTTGCGAGCAGATGGACGACGCGCTCCCCGGTCTGCGGAACGTGATGTTCAACACATGGGGAGGTGGAGCGTTCGGCGAAGTCGTTGCCGGCGGATTGATCCGCGTCGGCGACGAGGTCGCGCTGGAAGGCTGAGCGACTGTTACCCGGGGCCTGATGCCGTTCTTCCAGAAATCGATCTTCCGCACCGAGTGCGACGAGTGCAACCGCCCCTTTGCTGTCAACTCGGGCGGCGTGTGTGACAGGTGCCGCCGGATTCTCTGCAGCGCGCACCTGCACGGCTCGATTGGGCGGCGCATCGCCATCGGCTTTGGCGCGGCGATGATCTGCGTCCGCTGTCGCGCGGGCCTTCCCCTCCCGGACGAGGCGCCCCGCAACGCTGGCAGGCGATGACCGAACGACTGTACTACACCGACGCGTATCTGACGCGGTTTTCGGCTCGGGTCATCGATCGCGCTGACGATGGGCGCCGGCTCTACCTCGATCGTTCGGCCTTCTATCCGGCGTCCGGCGGACAACCCCACGACCTGGGGTCGTGAGGTGGTGTCCCTGTGGTGGACGTGGTGGACGAAGACGATCGCGTGGCTCATGTGGTCGCCGGCCCGGTGACTGCGGCAACCGTCGACGCCGAGGTGGACTGGTCCCGTCGGTTCGATCACATGCAACAACACACCGGACAGCACCTGCTATCCGCTGTTTTCGCGGACCTGTTCGGCTATGAAACGGTGAGCGTGCACTTCGGCCCGGACTACGCCACGCTCGACCTGAGCGTGGAAGCGGTTGCACCCGACAAACTTCAGCAGGCGGAACGCCGCGTAAACGAGATCGTCACTGCCAATCGGTCCGTGCTGGTGACCTTCGAGGACGCGAGAATCGTGAGTGGACTGCGAAAGGCCTCGGACCGAGACGGCCTGCTCCGCATCGTGACCATCGACGACATTGATCGCAGCGCGTGCGGCGGCACCCACGTCCGTGCCACGGGGGAGATCGGGCCCGTACTCCTGCGCCGACAGGAGAAGATGAAGAAGAACGGTCGCATCGAGTTCCTCTGCGGCATGCGCGCGATCCGACGGGCGCGTGCGGACTATGAAGTACTTACGCGCCTCGCCGTGGCATCTTCCGCGGCAATTGATGAGCTCGTGACACTCGTCCCGGCGCAGGTCGAGCAGCTCAAGCTGGCCGAAAGCGCCAAGCGCAAGCTCGAAGAGGAGGTCGCCACCTTCCGTGCGCGTGCCACGTGGGAGACGCTGCGGGCCGACAGTCACGGGGTGCGCTGGCTCGTCGAGCGCCGCGTGGTGGGGCGCGCCGATGACGTGCGCGCCTTTGCCCTCGCCTTCGCCGCCCTTCCCAAGGCGGCGTATCTGGCCACGTTTGATGAGGCCAAAGCTGTGCTCCTTGCGGCCTCGGCGGACTCCGAGGTCGATGCCGGCCAGTGCCTCAAGGCTGCACTCGCAGAAGCCGGGGGACGCGGCGGCGGCTCCCCACGTCTGGCGCAGGGGAGCGTTCCGGCAGCGGAGGCGCTGCAGGTGGTGCGCCAGGCGTTAGGCGTTTCCGTTCAGTCGACATAGCGTCCCTCACGATGACCCTTCCCGCGCACACCGACCGACACACCGTCGTCCCTGCTCATCAGGTGAAGGAACGGGCGGGCATTCTGGCCGTCATGAGCGGCCAGGAACGCCGCGGCAACTGGGAGCTTCCCCGATACATGCGTATCGCCTGTGTCTTGGGATCGACGGAATTGGATCTACGCGAGGCCAGGATACCGGAGGGAGAATCCGTCATCGAGGTGTTCTGTCTCTTGGGTTCCGTCGAGTTGATGGTTCCCTCCGGCGTCTTCGTCGAAATGGATGGGGACGCGTTCGCGGGCAGCTTCTCGAATTCTCCCGATCAGACCATCGAGCCGTTGCCCGGCGCGCCGCGGATCAGACTCAAGGGGACCGCATACTTTGGCAGCGTGGAATGCGAGGCACGCCTCGCGGGCGAGGGAAAGCGCGCAGCGCAGCGTCGCATCAAGGCGTCCCGCACAAATCGATTGAAGCCGGGATAGGACCCAACCTCTCGCGCGAACGGCCCCCGACGCGTATCGTAAAGAGAACCGGCGACCGCAGGCCCCGACCCCGATCCCCCCACCCATGGGGCCCGCGGGAGCCGACTCAGGGGAGCGCGCATGGAGTCTGCAATTCTCAGCTGGCTCGAGGCCGTGGGATCGACGGCGTTCCGGTGGTCAGCCGTGGCCTTCCTGGTGGTGAACGGAGTCGCGATCGCGGCCGTGATTCTCACACGAGATCGTGCGTTGGTAAATCGCTGGACGGGACGCCTTCTCGCAGCCAACCTCACGCTAGCCGGTACCGGCTTGGGAATCCCGCTGCTCACCTCGGTCAGCCGGCTCGCGGTATCGGCTTTCCTGCCGGGGTCCACTTCGATTGTGCCCACGATTGCTCCCGAAGACGCGCCGCGACGGGATGCACGAACCGCCGAGCTCATCGCTAGGGACTAACGCCTAACGAATGCTGCGTCGCCTCAACGGTCCCCGCCACTCTGGCGGGGACTTTGTGTGTTTCGGCGTAGGGACTCCGGGCGGGCCCCAAGCGATGGAACCGACATGTCCACGCGTCCCGCGATCCCCGCGCACCCGGAGTAGAACATTCGCGCCATCGAGAGGGCCCTACCGAAGACTGGGGCCTCAGGCCAGCTGCGGGGCGGCAAAGATGGGAGCGGACACGAGCGCCGTTGCTCCGCGAAGCCTCGGATGATCGGTAGCCGGCTCCGGAATGATGGGGGTTGCGGCTGCCGCATCCGTCAATGCCCGCTTGCCGATTTCCGCGGCGATGATCGGGCCGAACTGATCCCAGGCGGCCGTGATCTCTCCACCAACGAAGATCACCGACGGATTGAGCGTGTTCACGATGACCGCCAGACCCAAGCCCAGATAGCGTGCGGTCTCGTCCAGCGCTCGATGAGCGCGGGTGTCGCCCGAACGCGCTCGCGAGATGAGATCGGCGATCGTGAGTCCCGTGTCGTGCAGCAACTGCCGCGTCTGTGAAGGAGAGATGTCCTGCTCGAGGTACCGCGAAAGCGTGGCAAGGTTGGAGGTGTACGCTTCGAGGCAGCCGGTCGATCCGCAAAGACAACGTGGTCCATTGAGACTGATTGGAACGTGCCCAAACTCACCGGCTGTGCTGCCGCGACCGCGAACGACTTCTCCATTCACAACGACGCCTGCCCCCACCCCCTCGGAAACGGTGACGAAAACGAAATCTCCTGACGCATCGCCTCCCTGTTGACCGAGCCACATGTGCGCCAGCGCGCAGGCGATCGGCGCGTTCTCGATGTGTACGGGAAGGCCCAGGGCATCGGTCAATGCCTGACGAATGTCCACATCGCGCCATCCGAGCTGCGGAGCATTGAGGATGCGACCCAATCGCTGGTCGACCATGCCGGGCACCACGACCCCGACGCCCTCGCACCGACCCGCACCGCCGTGGGTCGCGAGGAGTCGCTTGATTCGTGAGGCCAGCTCCGCCACCAGTGCCGGGGGGTCAGTCAGGGTATCGAAAGCCTCGAGCGAGATCGCGGTTCCACTGAAATCGCTGAGCATCACGTACGTCCGGCTGAATCGGACGTCGACTGCAACGACCAGCCGATCACGAGTGCGGACGTAGAGCATTCTGGGCTTGCGGCCGCGCGGGGCATCGACCGTCGCGCCTTGGTAAATGGATCCCTCCTCCATCAGCTCGTCCACGATCGACGTGACCATCCCTCGCCCGACGTCCATTCGCCGCGCGAGGTCTGCGCGCGAGATGGGCTGGTGGTCGCGCACCAGGTTCAGCACGATCTGTCGGTTGATCTCACGCGGTGTCGACCGGGTCGCTCGTACGAAGCGGCGGGTGTTGATCTTCCTCACGGTGGCCTGCGAGACGCGGTCATCATGTTGAGGCGGAAAGAGCTGGGCGACGGACTGCCTTGGGGGCAACGCTCGACTGGCCCCGACCTTCCGATTCGCGCGGATATTGCGCTTTGCCGAGGCAAGTCGTACTCTGGCGTGCCAATTTGTTTCGCGCAAGAACAAATTCCCACGTTCATTCGTTTCTTGAAGGGCAGTAGATGCAACCTCTGATGCTACATGAGGATCGCTTCTTTGATCCCGATCCGGCCACGCGCCGGATCGCGCGCTCCTTGTATGAGGAAACGCAGGGTCTGCCCCTCATTTGTCCCCACGGGCATGTGGACCCCTGCATCCTGGCGGACGATGCCCCGTTTTCCGGACCGACCGGCCTGATCGTCGTCCCGGACCACTACATCGTTCGGCTGCTGTACTCGCAAGGAATTGCCATCGATGCGCTTGGGCTCCCGTCGCGGGACGGCACCATCGTCGAGCAGGATCCGCGCGTGGTGTGGCAGCGGTTTGCGGATCACTACTATCTCTTTCGCGGAACGCCGACCGGCGCCTGGCTCGACCACGAGCTGCACGATGTATTTGGCGTCCGCATCGCGCTATCCGCCGACACCGCCGACCGCATCTACGACCACCTCGTCGAACGATTGGCGACTCCGGAGTTTCGCCCGCGCGCGCTGTTCGAGCGATTCAACATCGAGGTCCTCACCACCACGGACGCGGCGACGGACCCGCTGCATCATCATCGGCGTCTACGGGACTCGGGATGGCACGGTCGCGTGTTGCCCTGCTTCCGTCCCGACGCCCTGTTCCGCATCGCCACCCCAGGGTGGCGAGACGCGCTCGCGTCGCTGGAGCGGCTGTATGGTGAGCCGCTCACCGACTATGGATCGTTTGTCTCCGCAATAGTCGGTCGGCGGGCATTCTTCCGGTCCCTGGGCGCGACGTCGACCGACCACGCGGTACTGGAACCGTACACGGCGCGGCTCGCCGCTGACGAGGCTGAGCGTGTCTTCCAGTTGGCACGAGCGGGAAGCGCCACCGCGGCCCAGCAGCGCAGCTTCGAAGCGCACATGCTGATGGAAATGGCACGCATGAGCATCGACGATGGCATGGTCATGCAACTCCACCCCGGCGCCTTCCGCGATCACAACGAGGATGTCTCGCGTCGCTTCGGTCCCGACACCGGCGGTGACATTCCGGTGGCGACCGAGTACACGCGCAACCTCCACGCCTTGCTCAACAGCTACGGTACGGATCGGCGGCTCACCCTCGTCCTCTTCACCCTCGACGAGTCCACGTACGCGCGAGAGTTGGCGCCAATCGCTGGACACTATCCGGCCGTCCGCCTTGGCCCACCGTGGTGGTTCCATGATTCGGTGCAGGGCATGGTCCGATTTCGCGAACGGACCACGGAGACGGCCGGGATCTACAACACCGCGGGCTTCAACGACGATACGCGCGCCTTCTGCTCCATCCCCGCGCGCCATGATTTGTCGCGTCGTGTCGATGCCAACTTCCTTGCTGGCCTCGTCGCCCGGCACGTGGTGGGCAGCAATGACGCGCGGCAAATGGCACGGGCGCTGGCGTATGAGCTGGCCCGTGACACGTACAAGCTCGACGCTGGCCAGGAGGGCGCCGACGAGCCGGTGGTGGCCGGAGTCGCGGAATGACGGTGCCGGTGCGCGTGGTGCCTCCCGCCCTTCGGATTCACTCCGCCGATGATGTGGCCGTGGCTGTCCGGCCGCTGCCTGCCGGATCCGAGATCGAGGTCGACAGCGTCACGGTTGTCCCGACGGGGGAGGTCGCAGCAGGGGCACCCTCGCGTATCGCCCGC
>JBQTIW010000034.1:0-14760 GCA_052387735.1 Gemmatimonadaceae bacterium | reverse complement strand
CACCGCGAGCAGACCGAGCGCCGCGGCTGTCGAACCCACCATGAGCCGCTTGAGGCGACGGCGTCGCAAATCCGTTGCGCTGGACGTCCCCTTCACTGCGGCCCCTGGTCAGTCATCGCCACTCCCTCCCCTCTATGCCCGTCGCCGACAGTCGCCAGCACACAGTGTACCCCCCAGTGAGGCACTCAAGTATGCAGGGGATCAACGTGTTTCGCGACCAACGCCGTCACCGTCCTCGCGCCGTGGCGCAAAACTGGGGATGCCTTACCGCGGAGGCCGCCGCGAGCGCGCGCGGCGCCCGCGGCCAGCAGATGGGGCGATAGCTAAAAATACCGGGTGGAGACCGCCGGCGCGACCCAACCTTCCCGCATGGGCCAGGTCCCTCCGGTGGCCTTGTAGACCGCGACCAATGCCGCTCCAGCGGCGGTGTGCGCCTGCGCAAGCTGGTTCTCGGCGTCCAGGAGCGTGCGCTGCGCGTCCAGCACCTGCAGGAAGTCGGTGAGACCGGCTTCGAATCGCTCCTGCGCAAGCGCGGCGGCTCGCGTGCTGGACACCACCGCTTCGGTCAGGAATCGCCAGACGCGCATGGGCTCGATCGTACGCGACGAGTGCCGTCTCCGACTCCTCGCTCGCGCGCAGTACCGTGGCGTCATAACGAGTGCGCGCCTCATCCTCCTGCGCATTGGCCACCTCCACGCGAGCCCGCACGCGTCCGAGGTCGAGGAGCGGCCACGTCACGACCGGACCGATGAGAACGCGCGACGGACCCTGATTCCGATCTTCGCGCACCACAACTCCGCACCAAGCAGTGTTCTCCAGCTGATAGCTGACGCAGGTGTTGCGGTGGATGAAGGCGGAAGTCTCGGCGCCTCAGGACACCAGTGGTGCTTCGGTTGTACATGGGACTCATCGCGCGAGACGGCCGAGGTTTGGCTTGGGGCCAGGACTTATGAGCCCTGCGCGGCCGCAAGACGGGTGAGGGTCAGGCATGTTATTCTGATTGGTCATCTGCCAGTTTTACCGCGTAAACTCCAACTCCACCACCTTGCGCCGCCCCTCTGTCCGGAGGACCCATGATCGCTCCTATCCCAGACCGGTTTCTCCCTGCCAGCCAGGCCGCGCTTCGCATCGCGGCCGGACTGGCCTATTTCTCCCACGGCGCCCAGAAGCTCTTCGGCTGGTTTGGCGGGATGGGACCCGATGGTGGCACCGTCGAGTTCATGAGCCGGTTTGGGGCGGCCGGTGTGATCGAAGTCGTCTGCGGCACCTGCATCGTCCTAGGCCTCGCCACGCGGCTGGCGGCGTTCCTCGCCTCGGGCGAGATGGCCGTCGCGTACTTCTGGATGCATACGGCCGGGAGCGGCAGCTTGTGGTGGTGGGAGAATCGCGGCGAGGTCGTACTCCTGTACTGTTTCGTTTGGCTGCTGTATGCCGTGTGGGGCGCCGGGCCGTTCAGTGTGGATGCATGGCTGGCACGGCGGGCAAACAGCGCGAGAGTCGGTCGATAGAGACCGCTTGCTGAAGATCCGCGCCAACGCCAACTGCGAATCGGGCTGCGTCACAGCGAGCTCGAGCCATAGGCTTCGTTCCTTCAGAGGCCCTTTACCCCGACGACCTGCCCCGCAAGGTCCGCGAGGTCGTCGATGCTGGACAAGCCGCGTTAGGCAACGCCCACGGCGGGCAGCGGGAACCGCGCGTCGCTGCCCTCCCCACTCCTGTAGGAGACGTCCTACACGCGGCTCGGATCGCCCCCTACACGGCGGCTGCGCGAGATGTCCGAGACTGGACGGTTCGGCGGCCGTCACACACTGCGCGGCGACGAGCGCGGCAGCCGAACCGGCGAGACACCACGAGCCGCAGGGACCGTGGTCCTCGCTGCAGAGCGTCGTTTACCTGCTGGCCTCCGTGTTCGGCGTGACGCCGGCCGCTTCGGGCGTGCCGGCGATGAGCAATGGGGCGTCGCCACGCTGATAGAGCGAGTGTCGGAGCTTGACGTTGTACTGCAGTATAGGGTGTATCATGCTTCCATGATCGAGGTCGCGCACATGCGCATTGGGGAGGCCGCCACCAAAGCGGCCGTGAACGTCCAGACGTTGCGGTACTACGAGCGCGTCGGTCTGCTACCCGCTCCCGCGCGGCAGTCATCCGGCTACCGTGCGTACGACCTGCAGACCGTACGGCGCGTTCGGTTCATCGAGCGCGCGCAGGAGCTCGGCTTCACACTCGCCCAGATCGGCGACCTCCTGTCGCTGCGCGAACAGTCGGAGTCTGCCTGCAGGGGCGTGGAGCTGCGGGCGTCGTCGACGCTCGATCGGATCGCGCAGAAGATTCGTGACCTCGAGCGCATGCGCGAGGCACTCGAACCGTACGTCGCCGCCTGCCAGACGCGGGGCACGTTAGGCGAGTGCCCGTTGCTGCGCGCCCTCGAACACTCCACCGATTGAGCGTGAGGACGCTGCGGCACGCCGCGCGCTCCCTCCGCCGTCGCCCCGTCTTCTCGGCGGTCGCGATCATGACACTCGCCCTGGGAATCGGGGCCAACACCGCGATCTTCTCGATCGTCAACGTCGTGCTGTTGAAGCCGCTGCCGTTCAGGGATCCGGATCGGCTGGTGATGGTCTGGAGCACGGCTCCGGTTCAGGGACTGGTCGAAGGCTTTGCATCGTACCCCGACTTCCATGACTGGCGTGAGCAAGCCAGGGCGTTCGAGGGGCTGGCGACCTTCTGGACGTTTCCGAACGGTGACGTGAACCTCACCGGCGGGAGCGAACCGCAACGCGTAGCCGTCGCGCGGGTCAGTACCGGGTTCTTCGAGGTACTCGGTGTGGCGCCCCTGTACGGGCGCACGTTTCTCGAAGAGGAGAGCGTCGTCGGCAATCACCGCCGCGCCATCCTCAGTCACGGGCTCTGGCTTCGGGACTTCGGTGGAGATTCGACGCTCGTCGGGCGCAGTGTGATGGTGAACGGGTTTCCCTACGAAGTGGTGGGCATCATGCCGCCGGAGCTCCAGTCGCGCAGCGTACACATCCTCGGCACCGATGTGCAGTTGTGGCGACCCATCGTGCCCGAGGACAATCAAACCGGCGGCCGGGACGCGCGAAAACTGCGCGTCGTGGGGCGACTCGCCGTCGGCGTCACGCAGCTCCAGGCCCAGTCCGAGCTGGCGGCCATTGCAACTCGACTCGCTGAAGCGCATCCGGAAACCAACCGTGAGACTGGTATTCGTGTCGTGGCGCTGCGCGAGGAGGTCGTTCGGGACGTGAGGCGCGGGCTGATGTTCCTGCTCGCCGCCGTTGGAATCGTCCTGATCGGCGCGTGCGTGAACGTGGCCAACCTGATGCTGATGAAAGCGGCAGCGAGCCGTAAACTGATCGCGGTGCAACACGCCCTCGGCGCATCGCGGCTCCGCCTCAGCGCACAGGTGCTGGCGGAGTGCCTCCTGCTCGGTGGGTCAGGCGCGATCGTCGGTGTTCTCCTGGCGTTTGGGATCGTCAGGGCCGTTGTCGCCCTCGGACCGACCGACATCCCGCTGTTGTCGGACGCCCGCATCGATACGCCCGTCCTCGCTTTCACGGTGGCGACCACCCTGCTCACTGTCGTGCTGGTCGGGCTCGTTCCCGCATGGCGATCGAGGCAGCCCGAGGTGACGACGGTGCTGCGCCAGGCAGGCAGTCGTTCACGTGAGAAGCGCGACCGCCGTCTCATGAGCCTCCTCACCATGGCTCAGATTGCGCTCGCCATTGTGCTGCTCACGGCTGGTGGTCTCATGGTGCGAAGCTTCCAGGCACTGCTTCGGGTGGACCCTGGACTGACGATCGAGCGCGTCCTCACGTTCAAGCTGGAGCTTCCGATGGGAATGGGTACTACGTATCCAGCCCAGACTCAGCGCGATGCGTTCTTCGCGACCCTGCTCGAGCGGGTCGAGGGCCTTCCGGGTGTCGATGCCGCTACGTTTGCCAGCGCACCGCCGCTCGAGGAGGAGCCATCGTCGTTCACTTTCACTCGTCCCGGCGTCGAGGACGGTCGGGTGCTGCGGGCGAACTTCCGGATGGTGGCGCCGGACTACTTTGCGCTGCTGGGCATTCCCATCACCAGGGGCCGCCCATTCGACGCGACCGACGGCCGCGCGGCGGCACGCGTGGTGATTGCCAGTGCGACGCTCGCACGCTCCGTCTGGGGTTCCGGAGATCCGGTCGGCGCGCGGATCGACATGCCTAACGGCGGACAGGCGGAGGTGGTCGGCGTCGCCGGCGATGTGCGCACGACAGGGTTGGACGGTGATGTGGGGCGGACCGTGTACGTCCCGGCCCTGCAAGGCGGCTACAACTTCATGACCGTGGTGGTGAAGAGCGACAACGATCCCCGAAGGATCGCGCAGCCGATCCGGCAGCTGGTCCGCGAGCTGGACGCCGACCTGCCCCTTCACCACGTCCGGACGCTCGAGGAGCTCGTTGCCGGCTCCGTCGCTCAACAGCGGTTTCGGATGCTGCTGGTCGGATCCTTCTCGCTCCTGGTCCTGGCGCTGGCGGTCATTGGGACCTACGGAGTCACGTCGTATGGTGTGAGCGAGCGCAGCGGTGAACTGGGGCTGCGCGTCGCGCTCGGTGCCAGACGAGAGGACATCTGGCGCCTCGTTATGCGAGACGGCGGTCGCGTGGTGGTCGCTGGCATTGCGCTCGGCGGTGCTGCCGCGGCTGCGTTCAGCCGCGTGTTGGACCGATTCGTCTTTCAGATCAGCACGCTGGACCTCGTGACGTTCACGGCCGCGCCCGTGCTGCTGGCGCTGGCGGCACTGCTGGCAATGGCTATTCCGGCGCATCGGGCCACTCGCGTCGATCCGATGCGCGTTTTGCGAACGGACTGAGGTCACGGAGCGGCGAACGGCGTCATCGGGCGTTCGGTATCGTCGGTCCGACGGTGTGCGGTCGTGTGTGGATCCGCCGGCAGGAACCAATGGTCCTGTCTGCGCGGAACCGGCAGGAGCTGATGGGATTACACTTCGGTATGACCCGACTCGCCGTGATCCTCACTGCATGCCCGTTGTTCATCGGGCTCGTTCCGGACGGAACTGGAGCGCAAGGAATTCCGTTCAGCCAGCACGGTGACGTCGCCCAGCGCGTCGCGTACACCGACATCAGCATCAGCTACAACCGGCCAACGGCGCGCGGTCGGGTGATCTATGGCGATTCGGCCATCGTTAAATGGGATCGCATCTGGCACCCCGGGGCAGATTCCGCGTCCCGCATCACGTTCAGCAGACCCGTGACATTCGAAGGCACGGCCCTGGCATCGGGGACCTACTCGCTCTGGACGATTCCGCGGCAAACGGGACCGTGGACGGTCATCCTGAACCGGCGCGCCGCGGTCTTTCACACGCCGTACCCGGGCGAGGCGTCCGACGTCCTCCGCGTGGAGATTGCGCCGGAGCGCGGCGGGCACATGGAGTCACTCGCCTATTACTTCTCCGCGGTGGCGCGAGATTCCACGGTGTTGCGGCTGCATTGGGGGGAGACGATCATCCCCATGCGCATTCGTGTGAGCACGGAGCCGCCTGACTAGAGCGCCGGACATGGGCGTTCCGGCAAGCAGACATCATCGAGAGAGCTCGTGACGCGCTGTACGCCCCTGCGCGCGTCTCGTTCTCGGCGACGCAGTCCGGCCGGAAGGTGCGCCTCGCCTTCGTACCGTCCGGCACCGGAAAGCGTGTGGCAGGCAGCGCGATCAGGCAATCAGCGCCGAGCCTGCGACAAGGTCGCGCTTGGCCATCCGACGATCGAAGGCGGACGCCAACGTACAGGCGGACGAGCAGCATGTCATAGTCGGCTTCGCTGGTTTGCCACATGAGGTGACGGGCGGGGCATACCCTGTTCGGTCAGCTTCCGCATTGCCAGTTGCCCGGGTGCGGTCTCCGGCATTCGCAACGCAACCAGCAATCCCGACGCCGCCGTGACCGCGGCGATCGCCCCGATGGCGATTGGCATCCCCAGGGCATCGGCAAGACTGCCGGCGAGGATCGCCCCAAACGCGTAGCCCATGTCGCGCCAGAATCGATAGACCCCGACCGCGGAGCTTCGCCAGGACGGATGCGCGACATCGCCGACGGCGGCGAGCAACGTCGGATAGACCATGGCCGTCCCGAGACCGAGCAGCACTCCGAAGAAGAGCCAAGGAAGGAACCCCCTCGCCAGAGCCGTTCCGCCGAGTGCCAGGCCTTGCAGGAGCATGCCACCGGCGATGAGCCACTTGCGGCCGATTCGGTCGCTCAATGTTCCGGTCCAGAGCTGCACGATCCCCCACGTGCCCGGATAGATGAACGCCAGCGTTCCGACCTGCCCGACCGACAGACCCGCCGCGGCGAAGAATATCGGCAACAGCCCCCAGGCGAGTCCGTCGTTCAGGTTGTTGACGAGGCCCGCCTGGTTCGCACCGACGAGCGCAGGGTCCTTCCAGCTGGTGCGTACGAAGAGCTGGCGCACACCAGGCGCGACCGGCGTTTCTTCCGACAGCGTGCTGGGTGAATCCCTAACGCTGGTGTGCAGCGTGACTTCATGTCGCGCGTGAGCCGTCGTATCACGCACGAAGAACAGCGAGAGGGCGAGCCCCAGCGCAGCGAACGCGATGCCCAGGTAGAATGGTTCCGGACGCAGGCCGAAGCGCTCGGCAATGAATCCACTGGCGAGCGCCGCGAGGGCGACCGCGAGATAGCCGGCGAACTCATTCAATCCCATGGCAAGCCCTCGACGATCAGGGCCTACGATGTCGATCTTCATGATGACCGTCGTGGACCACGTCAAGCCCTGGTTGATCCCGAGCAGCACGTTTGCCGCGATCACCCAGTTCCACGACGGTGCCCACATGACGAGCAACGGCACCGGCAGACCGACCAGCCAGCCGGCGACCAGCACGCGCTTTCGTCCGAATCGATCACCGAGGTAGCCCGCGATGAAGTTCGTGAGGGCCTTGACGATGCCGAACGTCGCGATGAACGCCAGTGCGGCGCGCGTCGACGCGAGACCGAACTCGCGCCCTGCGATGAGCGGCAGCACAGTCCGCTCGAGCCCGACCATCCCGCCCACGAACGCATTCACGAGCATGAGGAGCGCAAACTGGCGCCAGTTCTCCCGCAGACCGAGTGTTGGGGCCCGCGGCACGGCATCATTACCGTGGAGTGTTCTCGTGGCGTTCATCGGGCTCGCACCAGGTCAAGATGCGGTCGAGCGTCAGGCGCCAGTGGCCACGGGAAACCCGGCAGTGCGCCACTCCGGGAGCCCTTCCTCGGCGCGGCGCGCGCGGAACCCCTGCTTGCGGAGCAGCGTGACTGCTTCGAGCGCGAAGACGCAGTACGGCCCGCGGCAGTACGCGATCACTTCGCGCCGCTTGGGCAGCTCGCCGAGTCGTCGCTTGAGTTCGGCCACGGGGATCGACAGGGCGCCGGGGATGTGCGCGGCCTCGTACTCCTCTCGCGGCCGAACGTCGATGACCGTGACGCCTCCGTCGCGCACCAGCTTTCGCAGCTCGGGGAGCGTCACCGGGTCGAGCGCATCGCGTCCGTCGATGTAGAGCTGGGCCACCTGTTCGACCTCGGCGAGCCGCTGGCGACCAAGCTGCTGGAGATCGCGAACGAAGCGTGCGACATCTCCGTCGGCGAGGCGGTAATAGACGTACGTCCCCTCCCGTCGCGTCTCCACGAGGCGCGCCTGGCGGAGCACTCGCAGGTGGCCGCTGGTGTTCTTGATGGGGGTTGCCGACTGTTCGCCGAGCCGCTCGACCGTCTTTTCTCCCTGGGCCAGCAGGTCGAGCAGCTCGATGCGCTTGGGGCTGGCCAGCGCGTGTCCGAGGCGGGCGAACTGCGCATACAGCGGGTCTTTGAGGTCACGATGGCCCATGGTCCTTGCGCTTGTATTCGTGTGATCTATAGAATAGAAGAAACCCGCTCGTCGTCAAGCGGCGTAGAGCACGTGACGCCCCACCACCAGGTGACGCACATGGACCGCACCGCGCGAGATGTCCCGAACGCCGCACGTCCGATTGCAGGACTCGACGTCGACCAGCTCCGCCACGCCATCCAGGAGGAGTACGCAACGGTCGCCACGCAACCGGAGCACGGCTTCCACTTTCACACCGGACGCCCCCTGGCGCGCCTCCTCGCCTACGACGAGCGGTGGCTCGACGGGATTCCGGAGCCGACCATCGCGTCGTTCGCGGGCACCGGGAATCCCTTCAGCCTGGGTGCGCTTTCGGCCGGGGAGTGCGTGGTCGACGTTGGCTGTGGGGCGGGTATCGATTCGCTCATCGCCGCGCGGATGGTCGGCGCGGGCGGACAGGTCGTCGGCGTCGACATGACGCCGGCCATGCTAGAGCGCGCTCGAGCGAGCGCCGCCGAGCGCGGCACCACCAATGTCGAGTTCCGCGGCGGCTTCGCCGAGTCCCTGCCGGTGCCTGACGAGTGGGCCGACGTCGTCATCTCGAACGGCGTGATGAATCTCTTCCCCGACAAGGCGGCGGGGCTCAACGAGATGGCACGTGTGCTCAAGCCGGGTGGGCGACTGCAGATCGGCGACATCCTCGTGCAGAAGGCCGTCGGCGAGGGCGCCAAGCGCAACATCGATCTGTGGAAGGGCTGAATCGCCGGTGCTCTGCTGGAAGCAGAGTTGCAGGCGACGGTCGTCGCCGCCGGGTTCGTGGACTTTGCAATCACGTGGCGGGCGGATGTCTTCAGCGGCGCCCCGCAAGCGTCGAGCGCCGCCAAGTTCGGCACACTCGGGATCAACTTCCGGGCGCGGAAGGCACGGAATGAAAGCGAGTGGGAAACGGCCCTGGCTGCCTTGAGCTGCGCGGTTGACTCACCGTGATGTGGGCGCGGCTCGTGGTCCGCCTCGTCGTCAGCTGCGCGTCGTTGGAGAGCGCCGCACAGCAGCTGCAGGTCACGGTCCGGCCGCCGGCTCAGCTCTCAACGAACGCATGGCATCTGCGCCACGTGGAGCCATGGCTCGCGATCAATTCGCGCGACCCGGCGAACCTCATCACCGCCTCGACGGTCGACCGGGACGGCACCCTGGTGAGAGACCGTCTGGCGGTCAGTCCTGTCGGAGTGACAACAGCGGATCGAGCTGGGTCGCGCGACGCGCCGGAAGGTAGCTCGCAGCAACGGCAACAAGAACCAGTAAACTCGCCGCCGCCGCGAAGGCGAGTGGGTCGCTGAGCGGAACACCATACAGCAGGCTCCTGAGCAACCGGACCGATGCGAGCCCCGCAACGAGCCCGATCCCCACGCCGGTAAGCGCGAGGACAACGCCTCGGCGCAAGACCAGGCGCGCAACGTCGCCCGGCCCCGCGCCGAGCGCCATCCGCACACCGATGTCCCGCGCACGCTCTGCGACGCGAAACGCCAGCACGCCGAATAGACCGGACGCGCTCAGAAACATCGCGAGCGCTCCAAACCAGACCAGCAGGGTGCTCGCGAAACGCACAGGTTGATACTCGAGCATCAACCGGTCTACCAGAGCCCGATCCTCACTGACTGGCACGTCGGGATCGACACCAGCGATGACACGACGGATCTGCGGGAGCATGGCGCGGGGATCTCCCGCGACCAGAATGTGCGTGACCGACTCGGTGGACGTTGGGTCTTCGGCCCTGCCCTGCCAGTAGCTCTGATATACGAATGGCACAGCGGATTGACCGGCGAAGCGGTATTGCAGGTTGGGCACGCACCGCCCGTCATCACGACTTGCGCGCGTTCGGCATCCAGCGTGAGAGCGAATCCGAGACGAGATGCGCGGACGACCATTCGCGATACCCCCAGGCGAACGAGGCCGGGCTCTGCAATCGCTTCAGTTGCTCGAAGATCGGCGGGGGGGGTAACGACCGGACGGGGTTGCGTCACTTGACGGTCTAGTGGAGCCGTCCCATATTCCATATCACTAGACCATCTAGCTGAGAAGGCCTGCATGCCGGCTGCGAATACCCCGCTGCTTCAGGGCACCCTCGACCTCATCGTGCTGCAGTTGTTGCGGGCCGAGCCCACCAACGGGTACGACCTGACGCTCCGCATTCAGGCGGTCACGCGCGATGTCCTGAACGTGAACGCCGGCTCCCTGTACCCTGCTCTATACCGCCTCGAGCAACGCGGTCTGGTGCGCGCGTCGTGGGCGGACACCGCCAAGGGTCGCCATGCCAAGGTGTACGCCGTGACGGCCGCCGGCCGCCGGCACCTCGACGACCAGCGGGTCAGTTGGGCGCGCTTTTCGGGTGCCGTCGCCGCGATCCTTCGCGTGACGTGATCGTGCTGCAGCGAATGCGCCAGCTCCTGCGCGCGGTGTTCTTCCGCCGGCGGCTCGACCGCGACATGCGGGAGGAGATGGACGCGCACTTGCTGCGTTCCGTGGAGCGGCTCATGCAACGCGGCCTGTCGGCGGAGGACGCGCGGCACGCGGCCCGCCGCGAGTTCGGCAACCTGGCGGAGCTCCACGAGCAGGGCCGCGATGCCTGGGGGGCCCGCTGGATCGAGTCCACGGTTGGCGATGTGCGCCATGCCACGCGACAATGGGGGCGCCGGCCGTTCACGACGCTGACCATGATCCTCCTGCTCGCGTTAGGCATCGGGGCCAACACTGCGTTGTTCACGGTGCTGTATGCGTGGCTGAGCGTGCCACCGGCGGGGATCCCGCGCGCCGAATCCCTGGTCCGGATCCGCGGGATCGAACGACTGGCCGTGGGCCGGAACGTGGCGCGGGAGTTCTCGTATCCGGAATACCGTGAGTACGCCGCGCAGCGGACGCACTTTTCCGACGTGACGGCGTGGTGCGTGTCGGACGTGATCCTCACGGTGGGCGGTGACCGCGCGAATCTGCACACCGCCAGGGCGCACTACGTCACCGGCAACTACTTTCGCGTGCTGGGGGTGCGGCCCAGCCTTGGCGTCGGACTGCCGGCAGCGACTGCCGACACCGCTTCGCCTCAGCTGATCGCCCTGATCAGCCATGCCGCGTGGATCCGGTTCTTTGGGGGAGCGCCCGACGTGCTGGGGAAGACGCTGGCCGTGAATGACGTGCTGGTCACGGTGGTTGGCGTTGCTCCCCGCACTTTCGTCGGTGCGGTCGCGGGCCGCCCGCAGATCGCGCTCTGGCTCCCCTTGAACGCTCGCGCCGCCATTCAGCGGAGCATGCTTCCGATCGCCAGCCACGACACTGCATTCCTTGGTGTGGCAGCTCGCCTCGATCCGGAGGTCGCGATCGATGAGACGCTGCCGGTGGTTCGCGTCATCGCCGACCGTTCGGCATCACAACGCTCGGATCGGGGTGATGCCACCGTGCCAACGGCCGACGTTGTCCCGATGACGGCCGACAACCACGTGCCACCATCGGGGGAGGCGCCAAATCTCCTCAGCCGTGCGATGACGTTCTTCTTCCCGCTCGTCGTCCTGCTCATTCCATGCATGCATGTGGGCGCCCTGCTGATCGGGCTGGCCGTTGCGCGACGCCGCGAGATCGCCGTGCGCCTCGCCCTCGGCGCTGCCCGACGGCGCATCATCCGACAGCTGCTCACCGAGAGTGTGCTCATGGCCCTCGTGGCCGGAGCGGTTGCCCTGGGTGTGATCGGCGTACTGCTTCGTACCTTTGGCGCGCAGTTACCAGACATCCAACTCGCCCTCTACTGGCCGGTGATGGGCTTTGCCTTCGGGCTCGCCTTCGTCGCGGGCATCCTGTTCGGCGTCTCGCCCGCGTTCCACGCCACGCGAATCACCGTCTCCGAAGTCCTGAAAGACTCCGCGAGCGCGGTTGCCGCCACGCGGTCGCGCCTGCGGTCCGGTCTCGTCGTTTCGCAGATCGCCCTGACCTTCCCTCTGCTGCTCATGAGCGGCACTCTGTTGTTGGAGCTACGGGCCGATCTCAAGCGCCTCCCCACCTCGACCTTCACGGATCGCATCCTGCGTGTGAGTTTCACCCTGCGCAGCGGCAGCGCGCCGGTAGGCCCGCAGCGGGAGAGTGCGCTGCGGCGGGTGGAGGCCAGGATCGCCGCGCTGCCCGAGGTAGCAGCCGTCGTACCTCAACAGGAGTATAGCGGGCTCGCCTTCGTCGAGGTGCATCCCGCGGATCGCGTCCCTGGCGTCGCGTACGAGGACAACCTCCGGATCCTGACGCAGTCGGCGGCCCCCGGGTACTTCGAGCTGATGGGGTTTCCGTTGCTTCGCGGGCGGGGGTTTACGGCGGCCGATCAGAACGACCAGCAAGCGCTGGTGATACGCGGGGATCTCGCACGGCGATTGTGGGGGTCCGCAGATCCAATCGGCCGGCGTCTGGTGCATATGCGCGGGGAGCGACCCGGCAGCACGGCGTTCGTGATCGTCGGAGTCCTGGATGAAACGAAGGCAGGACTCAGTGGAGACGGCGCTCAGCACAGCTTTGTCGCGCGCGTCGATGCGACGTCGAGCATCCTCGTGCGCACTCGCGGTCCGGCGGAGCCATCGACCACGTCGATCCGGTCGGTGGCCTACGATGAAGCACCGCTCTTGCCGGTGACGGCCCTGACGACGCTGGCCGCTCTCGAGGCGGGTCAGCGCGCCAACTTCAGGAATGCCATGCGCGCGGCTACGTCCGCCGGCCTGCTCGCCTTGTTCCTGTGTGCCGTGGGGCTCTACGCCATCATGTCTTTCGCGGTCGGACAACGCAGTCGCGAGATCGGGATTCGCTCGGCGCTGGGAGCGGGCTCGACGCAGGTGGTGGGGATGTTCTTTCGGTGGGGCGCGCGTTTGGGCTCGATGGGCGTGGTGATCGGCCTGGCGCTGGGCGCAGGGTTGCTGCGGATCGTGGCGCTCTCGCAAGGCAACGAGATCCCGCCCGGCGCTGTCGTGCTCGCTGCCATGGTAGGGGCAGTGATGCTCGGCATCTCATTCCTCGCCGTCTGGATCTCGGCGCGGCGTGCGGCCGCCGTTGATCCACTCACCGTACTCAAGACAGAGTAGGGTGTCCGGACGCCGTGGTCGGCCGGATACGCCGGCGCGATGACACGGAACCCGCGTTGAGTGCCGTTGAGTCGGGTGCAGGTCGAGACGCTTTCAGCCCATCAGCCGTCGGAGCGCCGGCGCGATCGAACGGGCGAACCAGCGCTGATGCTTTTCGACGTCGAGAGGCGTGGAGTACGCCGCCGCTTCGGCGAGCCAGACGCCACCGGCGACGACGGCATCGAACCACACGAGGTCGAGAAAGCCGTTGTCTATCGTTAGAACGAGGCTGAGCGCTCGACGTCCACGATATGGAGCTCGGTCCGCGCGCGACCGCGAGCGCCGGCGATCCGTCGCTCCGTCGCCGGATCGAGCGCGTCGGGGATCGTATCGCCTCCTGCACCGGGAATGAGCCGGTGGCCGCCGAACGGATAGGGGAAGTGCGGGCGCGGAAGCCCAATTCGCTCGATGCGCGGGACGCACACGCTGACCGCGTCCGCGACGAGGGGGGGAGCACGCGGGCCTCACGCTCGACGAGATCGCCGACATCGCGGCGCCTCGGAAAACGGAACACCCATTCGTCGTTGACGCGATACGCCTCGCTGTCCCATCCTTCGGCCAGCGATTCGGCGCGGACGGGCGCGAGGTCGGGGAAACACGATTCGATCGCCAGCCGGACCTGCCTAACGTCGAGCGAGCGATCGCTGCCCGCCGGTCCGCCGGTCACCTGTCGCGGAGGGAGGCTCGCGGCCGGGACACCACCGCCCAGGCCACCCGCTGCAGCTCCCGCGCGAGGTGCAGTGGGATCGTGTCCCGCGGGGCGCCCGCCGGCAGGCCAGGGAGAGGTTCGGCCGTTGTGCGGCGAGTGATGGGAGGAAGGCCAACCGGACTCCGCCCGTAGAGGGAGGCGTAGACCACGCAGGCGGTGAGATATGTTCCGATCGGGCTGGGGTGCGACCCGTCGGAATCGAACAGCGAAGTCTTCGCGCCCCTCAACGCGTCGCTCACTGCCAGGTCGCCGCGCGCCGCGCGCCACGCCTCCCCAACCGCAACGACGGTCGCATCGGATGCTCTCGCCGCCGCCGTGTAGGTGCCGGTCAGCGTGTCCTGTGACGCCGGCCTCGCTTCGCGTGCCCAGGTCAGGTACAGCGCAAGTCGTGCGCCGACCCGCCTGGCTTCCTCGGCGATTCGTGGAACGTCGCGCACGGTGAGCGCAGCCGCATCGATGGGGCGGGTACTCTGCTCCTGAAGCACCACGACGCTCCATCCGCCGCGACGCACGGCACGCAGCGCCTCCGGGCGGGCGAGGTGCATCTCGATCGTGTGGCCACCGAACGTCACCTGCTCGGCGACGAACGCCCGTCGTTCCCCCGCTGCTCGCGAGAGGTCGCCTACGACGGACGGCAGGTCGTTGAAGTAGGTGTAGCTGTTCCCAATGAACAGGACGCGCAACGCGCTCGTGTCGCGTGCCGCTGGTGCGGTACCCTGTCCCCTGGCATCGTTCGCGGCGAGGAGCGCGGTGAGCGCTGCAGCGACGAGGAGCGAGCGGCGCGAGAAGCGCATCGGGGATATCAACGGCTCGACGGTTGAATGTGGCGTGACCTAGACTACGCTCCGCACCTGGGCAGCGTTAGACGAGGTGAGGGATATTCAGTCCTTCTTCCAGTCGCGCAGCACGACGGTACCCGACGCGGACGGCCGGCACTCCACGAGCTGCAGCTTCGCGCTCCGTGTGACATCGACCATTGGTGCAGCAGACACGAGGGCCTGGCTGACGGGCAATGGCTGGTGACAGCAGGTCTGGGGCGCCGGCGTGT
>JBQTIW010000033.1:0-9581 GCA_052387735.1 Gemmatimonadaceae bacterium | reverse complement strand
AGTCTCACCCGCGGCCAGCTCACATCGCTGTTCGGTGGCCGCATGTTCCCAGCGACTCCACCAGTGAGAAAGCGCATACACCACCCGGTCCCGGCTCGGCGCAGCGTGCGGTCGCTGGTCCTTGGTCTGTCCGTTGCTGCTTCCTGCGAGTCCAGACCCTCCGCCTCGGACGGTGACTCCGTATCGAGCGCGACTCAGGATGCGGTGACGATCACTGCACACGCCGCGCGACGAGACAGCACCCTGCGCCTGCTGGTGTATCACGACATGGAAGGACTCGCCGGTCAGAGTGACTACCGCACCTTCAATTATTCGCATCCTGAGCATTATGCCAAGGGCCAGGAGTATCTCGCCGCCGACATCAACGCGGTCGTGGATGGCCTCTTTGCCGGTGGTGCGACCAGCGTGGAGATCGTGGACGCGCATGGGAGCGGCAATCCATCGCCGGACCTGGTGCCCGCGAAACTCGATCCGCGCGCCAGACAGCTTACGCGCGATAGTGCCTTCCGCCACTACGTAGACATCGTGGCCCCCAATGCCTACGACGCCATCGTAGCTGTGGGCATGCACGCCAAGACCGGGAGCCGTGGCTTCGCCTCGCATACCGTCACCATCGGCATGGCCCTGTCAATGAACGGTCGTTCCATCACCGAGACGGAACTGGTTGCGTATTCATGGGGACGGGTCGACGTGCCGGTGATCTTTGTGTCCGGCGATGATCATCTCGCCGGAGACCTTGCGACGATGCCGTGGATCCAGTTCGTGGTTACAAAGAAGGCGACGAGTGCAAGCAGTGTTGAGTTGCGCAACGTGGATTCTGTTCATGCGGAGATGAGGGCCAAGGCGGCACAGGCCGTGAGGAACCTGTCCGCCGCGAAGGTCATGCGCGTGACCGAGCCGGTGCGCGCTGCGCTACGCGTGGTACGGCCCGCGAGTCTGACAATGTTGCGTGGCGTGCCCGGCGTCGCGCTGTCGGCCGACGGGGACGAGGTGGCGTTTGATGCCAAGGACTTTCAGGATGCATACGATGGGCTCAACGCCCTGATCGGTGTGGCACGGCTCGCGTATCCGACGGTGCAGAACGAGATCATCCGAGAGCACCGGGACAGTACGCTGATTCGTCGCCTGCAGCGCGAGCGGCTGATGGAGCGCTGGTTCGATGTGGAGAGCGGGCGATGGACTCCGCCAGCTCCAGCGACACCCGCGCCGACGCGGAAGTACTATGGGGCGCAGTAGTCGGGGGCACTCGTCCTGACGCGGCTGGAATTGCTGGGCAACTGTCGGTGTGGAACAGCGCTCACCTGCCGACACTTCGGGTATGTTTGCCCAGCGCGAGATGAGGTCTCCCACCATTTCCAGGCCCACACCTCCTGCGCTGCAGGTGGTCGATCGGGCGAGCTGCAAGTGCTGTGGTACCACCGCGCTTCCGTATGGCAGCGTCGATTTCAATCGGACGTGCGAAGACCACAAAGCGCCGGTCTTCTCACCCGCCGGTCTTGGCGTGCGGTACCATCGCTGCAGCAAGTGCGACTTCATCTTCACCGTAGCATTCGACCGATTCAGTCCTGGCGATTTCCACCGGTTCATTTACAACGACGGCTACGCCCTCGCTGACCCCGACTTTGTGGAACACCGACCGCGGGTGAACGCGGAGACGCTCGCGCGACGCTTCTTCGCGGGCCAGCCGGAAATCTCGGTGCTCGATTACGGCGGCGGCAACGGACTTCTCGCGCAGGTACTCGGGAGCTACGGCTTCGCGCGTGCGCTGAGCTACGATCCGTTCTATGAGGGTTCTCGGCGTCCTTCCGGAAGCTTTGACCTCGTGACGGCGTTCGAAGTGCTGGAGCACACCCCGACCCCATACGACACGCTGAAAGAAATGCGGTGGTTCATGGGCGATCGCGGAATGATGTTCTTCACGACGCTCCTCCAGCCTGCCGACATCGACCGTCAGGGGCTCGGTTGGTGGTACGCGTCTCCGCGTAACGGGCATGTGTCCCTGTATTCCCGCGCGTCGCTCACCGCGCTCATGGATCGTCTCGGCCTGACGTGGGGATCGTGCAGTGAGCTCATACACGTGGCATTTCGGAAGAAGCCACCACGCTTCGCCGCGCACCTCTTCGGGTCCGGTCCCTCGCCTGCCTAACGCTCGCAGCGTATAGCGTGTCGCTGGCGGTTTCGCACCCCGGCGTCCGACGATCCAGAGCCGGTCGAATAGAACGCGACGAACGTCCTGCGCGCTCGTGAACTCGATCGGGCGATATCCTCGGGTGGTGAGCTGCCGCAACGCCAATGCATCCGCCAGCGGACTCACGTCGTGGAATACAGGCGCGCCCCGATCGCCAAAGAACGCCTCGAGGGCCGCGATGTGATGCTGCTCGACCGGCTGGTACGTGCCCAGCCGGAACGTCGGCGTGATTGGAGAGGCCGGGCCATCGAAGATGGCATACGTTCCCGCAACCTCCCGCCAGGTCGCGCCCACCGACGGGTAGGGCGAGCCCGGGCCTCGACGAATCCGGCGCCAGCGCGGGCTTCGGTGGTCTCCAGTCGCCGGGCCAGAGTGAGGTCTGCCAGTATCTGCGCGAGCGCCCGCATGCGTCGACCCTCGTCTGAAAGACGCCCCCGATGCACTGGTCCCACGTACCGCGCGTGTCGCCTCCGTGCTGGCGGACGGGCGGGGGAGAGGTCGTAACTTACAGCCTTCCCCAACCTCCCGACCACATGCGCACAACTCTCGTCAAGTGTCTTGCCGTGCTTGCTGCCAGCCTCCCGACCGGTGCCGCGGCACAGTCCGGCGGCTTTCTCGTTAGGCTCGGCAACGACACCATCGCCATGGAGCGATACGAACGGACCGCGACCCGAATCGACGGGACCGTCCTTCGGCGCTCACCCGCAACCACGCTCGTCAAGTACAGCATCAGCCTCAACAGCGATGGCAGCATCGCCAGCTACGAGCAGTCCACCTTGCGGGCCGACGGCACGCCAACGCCCAATGCCCCGGTGCCGCTCCGGATGACGTTCACCGCGGACAGCGTCCTTCGCCACGTGACGCAGAATGGGCAACCCGCCATCCTGCGTGCGGCGGCGCCAAAGGGTACGCTGCCACAGGTCGGACTCTCATGGCTGGCCAACGAGCTCCTCGTGCAGACCGCACGCAGAATCGGGGCCGCGTACGTCATCGGCTTCGGCGCTCAGCAAGCGGCGCCGGTGAAGGCCGATATCAGGTTCATCGGCACGGACTCTGCCGAGATCGTGCAGGCGGGATTTCGCACAGGTGTGAAGCTGGACGGCCAGGGACGGGTGATCCGCGGGGACGGCGCTCTCACCACGCAGAAGTTCATCGCTACACCCGTGCCTAACGTGGACGTGGCGTCGATCGCCAGCGCATGGGCCGCAAGGGATGCGAGCGGCGCCGCCATGGGTGCGGCTTCCACGCGCGACACTATGAATGCCATGGTCGGCGGCGCCAGCGTCTGGATCGACTATGGCCGCCCCGCCAAGCGCGGCCGCGAGATCTGGGGGAAACTGGTTCCTTACGACACCACCTGGCGGTTCGGTGCGAATGCAGCCACGCAGCTCAGGACCGACAAGGATCTCGACATCGGTGGCGTCACGGTGCCCGCCGGCACGTACACGCTCTGGCTCTATCCGACGGCCAGAGAAGCGTGGCTCATTGTGAACAAACAAACCGGCCAATGGGGGACGGCGTACGACGCCAACCAGGATCTGGTGCGCATCCCGGTCACGCCCCACATGTCACTGCGCGAATCAGAGGAGCGCTTCAGGATTTTCGTGCAGGGGAACATGCTGATGATGCACTGGGACAAGGGTGGATACGGCGTGAGGATGGCGGCGAAATAGCAAACGGCCTCACCTGCGGCTGCGCGGCCAGGGGGATGGCTCCAGTGCGCCCATTTTTCCGGACGGCAGCGCCGACCTGGTGTTCAACCTGGCGCGACGTGTGCGAGGTGGACGTGACCGAGAACGGCTCGCGTCGCATCCTGAACGACTGGTGGTTGGACAGATGACGGGTCCCGTGTGGGTCGAGGCCACTGGGGCCCTCGACCTCGTGGGAGTACGACTGCAACCGTGGGCTGTTGGCGCAGTCTTCGGTCCGGCTACCAGTCGTTAGGCGCATTCGTCGAGGCCGACACGTGACAGGCGGGGTATCATATGCGATCCGTGCGACTGACCCTCATCCGAAGCGACATGCGGCGTCCTGCCATTTCCCTCGCGCTCGTCCTTCTCGCCTCTCCCATGACAGGCACGCCGGCACACGCCCAGGGGTCTCCGCTGGATCGCGCCTCCTGGCTGACGGGCTGCTGGGAGATCGCGACGGCAAATCGCACCGTGCAGGAGATCTGGTTTCCGGCATCCGGCGGCGTGATGGTCTCTGTGGGTCGCACCATGGTGAACGGCAGTTCCGGTCGGCGGAACTTGTGCTGTTGCGGGCCACCGGAACGCAGCTCGTGTACGAGGCATCGCCGTCCGCCCAGACGCCCACGAAATTCCCTGCCACCACTGCGAGCGACACCCTGCTGATCTTCGAGAATCCACAGCACGACTTCCCCAAGAAGATCGGCTATCAGAAGCGTGGGGCCGACTCCCTTGCAGCTTGGATCGAGGGAGACGGCCGGCGCGTCACGTACCCCTACGCGAAGGTGAGATGCGACAACATCCTGGAGAGAGTGAAACGTTAGTGGGAGTGCCTCTCACCCAGCGCTATTCGTAGACCTCGTTCACATCCAGCGCCGCCAGCTCGAGGAGAAACTCGCACAGGGTCTTCGTGAGGTCATCCACATAGCGCGCGCCCTTTTCGGCCGAGGCCTTGGCGGGGTTACCGACGCCTGTGTCGTCGGTCACCTGCGTCCAGCGACGGGGTGCCCAGGCCCATCCTTCCCGCATCCCTCGAACGCGCGGTTTGCGCGCTGCGCCAGATCCCGCATCACCTAACGGGCGCACGAGGGAGGGCGAAACGTGCAGCATCACGCTCGTTTCGAGCTCACCGCCATGGTCTCCCGGCTCGTCGAAGTACGTGGGCGCATCCAGCGCCTGATACCAGTTGACCTGGCAAAGAAAGACCTTCGTCCTCGGCTGCAGCTCGCGAATGATCTGCTTGAAGTCATTCCCGCCATGGCCATTGAAGACCACGAGCTTCTTGACACCATGCGGCTCGAGCGCGATGACGAGATCGTGAAGAATGGCTGCCTGCGTGCTCGGATTGAGATTGAGACAGAAGGGAATGTCGAGCTGGCCGGTCTGAACGCCGAACGGTACGGTGGGCAGCAACATGACGCGTGGATCCCGGTTCCATGCCGCTGCCACGGCACGCGTCGCGAGCTCGTCGCACTCGATGACATCGGTCCCATACGGGAGGTGATAGTTGTGCGCCTCCGTCGCACCCCACGGGAGCACAGCGACTTCGACCTCGAGGTTCCTGACGGCGCGCCAGGTTGTGTCGCGCAGAACGAATGGGCGGGGATGGGGCACAGGGGCCGGGTGAATGATGAGCGCTGGTGAATGCTTCCTGGTGATTGCTGCACGTTGACTGCATGCTGGTGCTCCCTGCCGGTGCTTGCGTGCAACCTTCGGCACGCTGCACCCAGTCCGTCACCAGATGTCCCCCACCCTGAACCCCTCAGGAAACGGATCCGTCGGATCGAGCGCATAGTTGCTGAAACCCGTGATCCATCCCTGCCCGCTCAATGTCGGTACGATGGCCGGACGACTCCCTACCCGGGTTTCTTCGACGATCTCACCGGTGAACACCGTGCCAAGCACGCTCTCATGGTGGAAGGGCTGACCGAGCTGAAGCCTACCTTTGGCGTGCAGCACAGCCATCTTGGCGCATGTGCCTGTGCCGCAAGGCGATCGATCGATCGATCCGGTCCAGGTTGACGGCTTGTTCCAGTCGAAAGTGCCGGTTGGAACTGTTACCGCATTCCGGGCGTGATGCGCCGCATCGTGTGCGGGCCCGGAGAGCTGGGAGATGGTGATTCCTGCGAATCCGGGCTGTTCCGGATGCACGACCGGCAGCTGTTCCCGTGCGGCCGCTTTTACCATTTCGCCGATGCGCACGATGTCGCCTCCCTCGTCAGGCGTGAGCCGGAGCCCGAAGCGCGTCGCGTCGGCGATCACGTAGAACATGCCGCCATACGCGACATCCACCACGACCGTGCCGAGCTGTGGGACCTCGACCGCCTGCTCGAGATACATTGCGAAAGCGGGGACGTTCCGGAATGTCACGCGCGTCACTTTGCCGTTCGAACACTCGGCCCGAACTCGAATAAGGCCAGCCGGGGCTTCGAGCACGAGGTCGGTAACGGGTTCGTGCATTGGCAGCATCCCCGTTTCGAGCAGCACCGTGACCACGCAGATGGTATTGGAACCCGACATGCCCGGGTACTCCTCGTGTTCCATGATCACGTAACCCGCTTGGGCATCAGGATGCGTCGGCGGGAGAACGATATTACAGCAGAGCGCCGGGTAGCCGCGCGGTTCGTTGAGCATTCGCTTGCGGATGAAGTCCGCATTGCGCTCGAGCCACTTCATCCGCTCGAACATGGAGGCCCCAGGTACATGGGGCACGCCCCCCACGATCACTCGCCCGGGCTCCCCGGCAGCGTGAGCGTCGACAGCCTGGATCAGGTGAGAGAGCCGCACGTGCGCAGAGTTGAGGGGCTCGCCTAGACGAGGGACGCGCGTAGAACTTACACCCTGTGAGCGCGTCGCGAGGGAACTGAACGATGAAGAACCACTGGTGGTGTCGGGCATGGGTAGGTGTTGGAATAGCCGCTGCGACTGTGAACTCGCCAGCAGCCGCGCAACCGGCTTGGACGCTCCGTCGATGCGTGACGGACACGCTGGCCGTGCTGCGCGATTCCCAGCCCATGTCGACGGTCGATACCGTGGCTCCCGGCATCACCTATCGCTGCGTGATGGACCGTCGTGGTCCGTGGTTGATTCACGCGGTGTTGGTGGACCTGAAACAGCGTGGTCACACGCTGGAAGGCGAGCGCGCGTTAGGTGCATTCCTCGGACGCGAGCGGGTGAGCGCGATGGCGGCCCGACTCTCCGCGTCCGGCTCGACGCCACTGGTAGGGATCAATGCCGACTTCTTCGACCTCAGAACCGGCGAGGTCGAAAACAACCACGTCGTGCGTGGGGAATGGGTGAAGGGCGCAGTGGTGACCGACTCTCCGCACGACGACTTCGACAACGCCCATACCCAGTTCGCGATCGACACTCGAGGCCATCCGTTGATCGGCCGGTTTGCGTTGCAGGCGAGCGCCAGCGCCGGAATCGGCCGCCAGGCGCTGATCGGGATCAACTACCGGCCGCCGCGACCTGAGGGACTCGTGCTCTACAATCCGTGGTACGGGACCCGAACACCTAACGACACATCGGGCCGGATCGCCGGCCTTGCGCGAGACTCGGCCTCACCGCGTTCCGTGCCGGATCAACGGGCCGACAGTGCCCGTCGGCTGTCGCTGCAGGCGACGCGCCGGGCGCTGGAAGTGGTCCTCAACCGCACCGGCCGTCGCGGCGACACTGCGTTCTACCGTGCCGACCGAACTGCCACACCGAGGCGTGGGGGCGCGACGATGATCCCGCCGCACGGTGTGGTGCTCAGCGCCACCGGGCGCGAAGCCACGGCGTTTCTGGAGCAAGTCGCCACCACGGGTGCGCGCCTGAAGGTTGTGACGCGGCTGGGCGACTGGCCGATTCCGCCGCAAGCCGTGGTTGGAGGATGGCCGCGCGTGGTCAGCGCCGGAATGAACGTTGGTGCGAGGTCGGATAGTGCGGAGGGCACCTTTCCTCGTTTCTCCGCCCAGCGCCACCCCCGGAGTGCCCTGGCCCTCACACGCGACTCGAGCACGCTGCTCATCGTGGTGGTCGACGGCCGGCGGGGCTGGAGTGCCGGGATGTCGTTGAGCGAGCTGGGCGACGCACTCATCGCGTTAGGTGCCTGGGATGGAATGAACCTGGACGGCGGAGGCTCGTCGACACTCTGGATTCGCGGGCACGTGATAAACCACCCTTCGGATCCCACGGGAGAACGGGCGGTGGGGAATGGACTTTTCGTCGTGCAGCGGAAGCGATTCTAGTCGGGTATGGCCGTCAGGGAGGAACAGCCGGCGCCTGGCCAGACGTCCATCAGGTCATCGCCTGCCACCATCCAAAGGTTCGGGTCAGGGCTTTTTTGGGGCGTGCCCGCTGACAAAGGCAACGGAGCCGCCGAGGCGCCGCTCCTGCGATCCAGGAACCGGTTCGTCAGAAAGCGAGTGAAAGCGCGATACCTCGCCGGTTTGGCGTCAGAGAGATCCGGCGTGGCAGGGAGACCTCGGTCCAACGCTCCATGCCGACACGGCTCCCAACTACACCGCCGATGCCGCCGCCGAGCAGCGCCCCAACGGTCGCGTTGAGTGGTCGGCTGAACTTCTTGGTCGAATCGGACGGGGACGCGATGGCCGCAAAGGCAAAGCCCACCACGACTCCCGCGATGCCACCGTATGTCGCTCCGCGGACGATTGGCCCGCGGTTCCGTCGTCGCTCCCCGTCGCTGAGCTCGAGCCGGCTGATGTCCGACACGACGAGGGACCAAATTCCGCGGCCCGCAGCGTCCTCGATGAACACGGCCGTGTCGCCGCGCATCTGCATGAAATTCGCGACGAGGGGGGCGACCAGGGTCGACGACCTGACGCGAACGCGGGTTCCAGGAGCCACAGGCAACGTCGCGCTCTGCTGCGCGGGTACGTCACCAGACGGCGCTGCAAGACCGAGAACGAGCCCACTGCCGAGCATGAACAAGAGACGCCAACTGTGTGTTTCACGGATCATGAACACTGTAATTGTCGGTTTGACATTAACTTAACGAGGCCGAAGGGGCTCCAATAGTGAAGCCGGCCGGCGGGGAGTCGAGCCTGCCGATTAGACGGCTCGTCGACCCATGGGGAAACGCATTCGTCAAACGAAAGAAGAGTGCCAGCCCTCTTCCCGCGATTCCGGTACCCCCAAATCTGGTGTTGGAGCCTCCCCGGGACGGGAATAAGTTCTCCGAGTCGCGGGTCACCGGTGCCCTCCGGGATGCGTAGCGGCTGCCCTCTTCTCTCACCTCATAACTAATGTGCCCATGTCGCAGACTGCCTCGGTGATCGACACGACGGACCTCGTGAGATCAGTGGCCCTACCGGGCCGGATCTCGACGCCGGTAGGGACATTGGAGGGTTCGGCGATCCTTCGCGTCGCCGGCGAGATCCGTCAGCGTATTGCCGCGGGTGAGAAGGTCTGCAACCTCACGGTCGGGGACTTCGATCCCAAGCAGTTTCCCATTCCCCGCTACCTCGAGGACGCGATCATTGAGGCGCTGCATCATCGGGAGACGAACTATCCGCCATCGCTCGGCATGCCCGCACTGCGCGAGGCGGTCATCGCCTACACCGAGCGTGCGCTGGGTCTGCGGTATCCGGTGGACTCGGTACTCGTGACGTCGGGATCGAGGCCTGGCGTCTACGGCACCTACGCCACCCTGGTGGATCCGGGAGATCGTGTGGTGTACGGCGTGCCGTCGTGGAACAACA